>QWRK01000001.1 GCA_003670455.1 Candidatus Aquidulcis sp.
CTACCGCCGTTGGCTTCGTGAAACTCGCTCCCGATGTTCATGTTGGCGGCAAGGTCGCCAAGGGCTCACTCGTTGCCACGGTTGATGTGCTCGGCGTCGCCGTTGAAGTGCGCGCCGATCACGGCGGCATCGTCGCCAAGTTGCGCTGCGCCACCGGCGACCCGGTCGAGTACGGCCAGGAGCTCTTCCTCCTCGAGTCGGTCGGTGAGGGGAAGCTGTGATTAAGCGTGTGCTGATTGCCAACCGCGGCGAGATCGCGCTGCGAATCTTGCGCGCCTGCCGACAGCTCGGTATTGAGGCGGTCGTTGCCTATAGCGAGGCCGACCGTGAGTCGCGCGCGGTGCTCGTTGCCGACGAGGCGATCTGCATCGGTCCAGCCGACGCCAAGCGCAGCTACCTCTCTGCCCCTGCGGTGATCTCTGCGGCGCTCGCCACTGGCTGCGATGCCATTCACCCGGGCTATGGATTCCTCTCCGAGAACGCCTCCTTCGCCGAAGCCGCCGCCGCGCACGGGCTCACCTTTATCGGCCCCTCAGCCGAAGTGCTGGAGCGCTTCGAGAGCAAGGCCGAGGTGCGCGCACTCCTGGCCAAGCACGGCCTGCCAACGATTCCTGGATCCGACGGCGTGGTCGCCGACGAGGCGGCGGCGGCGAAGGTCGCAGCAAAGATTGGCTACCCCGTCATCTTGAAAGCCTCTGCGGGCGGCGGCGGTCGCGGCATGCGCGTGATTCAGAGTGCCGACGATTTGGCGCAGTTCTTCTCACTCTGCACCCAAGAGGCGCAGGCGGCGTTCGGTGACGGCTCGCTCTACATCGAGAAGTACCTCGTCGACACGCACCACGTCGAAGTGCAGATCGCCGTCGACAAGAGCGGCACCGCACTGCACTTCGGTGAGCGCGACTGCTCGGTGCAGCGACGCCACCAGAAGCTCGTCGAAGAGTCACCATCGACTGCACTCACGCCAAAGGTGCGCGAAGAGTTCTTGACGCGTGTCGCCAAGGCGGTCGGTGCCGCCGGCTATCGCAACCTTGGCACTCTGGAATTCTTGGTTGGCTCCGACGGGAAGCCGTACTTCATCGAGATCAACTGCCGCATTCAGGTGGAGCACCCGGTCACCGAGATGGTGACAGGTGTTGATCTGGTCGCGCTGCAGATTCGCCTCGCCGCTGGCGAGCTGATGCCGATGACGCAGGCCGAGGTGGAGCGCCGCGGACATGCGATTGAGTTCCGCCTCACCGCCGAAGATCCAGTGCACGAGTTCCGTCCGCAGGCGGGCGAGATCACGACCTTCCGATCACCGAGCGGCCCATGGGTGCGCTTCGACTCACATCTCTACGCCGGCTACGAAGTGCCGCCGTATTACGACAGCCTGCTCGCCAAGTTGATTGTGTGGGGGAACACGCGCGAAGAGGCGATCGCACGATCGCGCGCAGCGTTGCTCGAAGTGGAGATTGGCGGCGTGGAGACCACGCGCGACTTCTTCCTCGGTTTGTTGGAGACACCATCATTCCTGAAGGGCACCGCCACCACCGGCATGCTCGACGCGATTGGCACCGCCGACATCTTGGCCGCCGCGCCAAAGGCCCGCGCATGAGTGCCCCACTGCTCGACCAGGCCGGCATTGAGGCGCTGATCCCGCATCGCGCCCCGTTCTTGCTGCTCGATCGCATCGTCTCCGAAGATCGCGAGACGCAGACACTGATCGCCGAGCTCGACGTACGCCCCGACGCCTTCTGGACTCCTGGGCACTTCCCTGGCATGCCGATCATGCCCGGCGTGCTGCAGGTTGAGGCGCTCGCCCAGGCGATGGCCGTCTACGTGGCGCGCACCGAAGGGTTCGGCAACCGCCTCGGCGTCTTCGCCAAGATCGAGGAGTGCCGCTTCACCCGCATGGTCGTGCCAGGCGAAACGCTACGACTCGAGATTCAGATGCAGAAGCTTGGCTCGCGCATGGGCACCGCCAAGGGCACCGCGAGCGTCGATGGCGCCGCCGCCTGTACCGTCACGATTACGTTTGTGATTCCACCCGAGTCGGCGCTTCCGCGCCCGGCCGGTTCAGCCGAATAGCGAAGGGATAGATATGAAGCGCGTCATCGTTCTCTCAGACATTCACGGCAACCTCGCCGCACTCGAGGCCGTTGTCGCGCGACTCCCGGCCCTCAAGCCCGACCAAGTCGCAATCCTTGGCGATCACGCCCTCTTCGGGCCGCAGCCGTCGGAAACGATCGACTTGATTCAGCAGCTGCAGAAGAAGGGTGCGCTTGTGACTGGGGGTACGGGCGACATCGCGGTGGCCGACCTCGACTACGCCGCCTCGTTCCCAAGTCTCGCCGGTGGCCTGCCACCCGGACTGAAGGCCGCCGTGGAGTGGGCGTCGGATGCGCTCGATGACGATCGCATTGAATGGCTGCGCTCCTTGCCAAGTGAGCGACGCATTCGTTACGGCGAAATTGCCGTCACCTTCTGCCACGCCTCACCCGGCTCGCGCACGATTCCGTTGAGTGCCGACCTTGACCCGTCGACCACGTTGGAGCTGCTCGGCCAGACCGACTCGCGCGTTGTCTGCGTGGGCTTCACCCACACGGCGCGCGTGAAGGACTACGGCTGGAAGGTGCTCGTTGACGCTGGCTCCGTTGGCATGCCGTACGACGGCGATGCTACCGCCGCCTTCACCGTGATCGACATTGATCCCGAGGCGAAGACCATTAACGCCGAGGTCTATCGCGCCAGCTACGACACCGAGAAGGTTGCCGACGCGATCAGTGCGCGCGCGCTGACGGGCGATACCTACCGCGCCGCAACACTGCGCTCCGGGAAGCTGGTGCGATGAGCAACGAGCAGCGCGTCGTCGTTACGGGGATGGGGGCGGTCTCACCGCTCGGCCGTGGCGTTGCCGCGCTCTGGGACGGTCTGCTTGCCGGACGCTCCGGCGTTCGCGCGCTGCAGGGCCTCGACCTCACCGGCCAAGAGGTCGACTTTGGCGGGCAGGCGATCGACTTCGATCCTTCCGATGTGCTCGAGCCGAAGCAGATCAAGCGCCTCGATCGCTTCACGCACTTCGCCATCGCCGCCGCCGCTGAGGCACTCGCCTCCGCCGGGCTGCCACCACGATTTGAAGCTGGCGAATCATCCGAAGGGGTCGCCACGATCATCGGCTCAGGGCTCGGTGGTGCGACCACCTTGTTTGAGCAGGCCGCCGTCTTCGCCGAGCGCGGCGCCGGTCGCATCTCGCCATTCTTGGTTCCCGCCGCCATTGGCAACATGGCCTCGGGCGAAGTGGCGATTCACGTTGGCGCGCAAGGACCATCGTTTGGCGCGGTGAGCGCCTGCGCCACCGCCGGTCACGCGATTGGCGAGGCGTACGAAATGATTCGTCGCGGCGACGCGACTGTTGCACTCGCTGGCGGCACCGAGGCGGCGCTCCATCCGGTGGTGATCGCGGGATTCAACAACATGCGTGCCCTCTCGCGCAGCGGCGCATCGTCCACCGGTGGCAATCCTGCCGCCGCATCACGACCGTTCGATAGCGGTCGCGATGGATTCGTGATGGCCGAAGGTGCGGGCATCCTGCTGTTGGAGCGACTGGACGTAGCACTCGCCCGCGGCGCAACGCCGCTCGCCGAACTCGTGGGCTACGGCGCCACCGCCGACGCACTGCACATCACCCTGCCAGCGCCTGGTGGCTCTGGCGCGGTTCGCGCCGCGCGCCGCGCACTCGCCAAGGCGGGTCGCACCGGTGCAGAGATTGATCATGTCAATGCGCATGCCACCTCAACGCCTGAGGGCGACAAGGCGGAGCTCGAAGCGATTCGCACGATTCTCGGCGAAGGTTCGCGCGCGAGCGTTACCGCCACGAAGAGCGCTATTGGCCATACGCTCGGCGCTGCTGGCGGTCTCGGCTCCATCGCCACGATCTGCGCGATGCGTGACGGTCGGGTGCATCCAACGCTGAATCTCACCGCACCAGATCCAGCATCCGCTGGTCTGAGCATCGTCACCGGTGCACCTGCGTCGCAGCAGGTGAACCTCGCGCTCGTCAATGCCTTCGGCTTCGGCGGTCAGAACTCCGCACTCCTCTTTGCAAAGTGGGAGGGGAAGTAATGGCGGAGAAGCGTCGCGTTCGCCTCCAGAAGAGCGCACGTCGTGCCCTTGAGGCGGCACGTGACGCGGCACGCCGCGCGCGTGGCGACGCACCTGAGGTGGCCCCAGCGAGCGACGTGACACCACCGTCGACCCCAGCCATTGAGCGTCTCGCGCCGCGGGACCCCTCACGACTGATCGAAAGCGCGCTGCCAGCAGCCGCCGCTCCCGTGCAGAACATGCCGCCGCGACCTCGGAAGGGGGAGAGCCGCAGCGGCGTTCGCCTGCCGGCCAACCTGCCGCTGACGACCGACGACGCCGCCCTCATTGAGATCATCGATCGTCTTGCCGTTGTTGCCGACGGGAGCGGCCTCGCCGAGGTCGAGCTCTCCGCTGGCGGCACGCGCGTGGTGGTGCGCAGCCGAAGCGCCGTGCAGGGGAGCCACGTGGTGGTAGCTGGCGCCGCCGTACCGCCATCCACTGCCAGCGCCGCGCCTGTGCCGCTACCAACGGGAACAAAGCCTGCAGTAGCGCCAGCGAGCGCAGCCGCCCCGAGCGGCCCGGTCGTGAACGCACCACTCACTGGCATCTTCTACGCTGCCCCATCGCCGGGTGCTGCACCGCTCGTTAGTGTCGGATCAATTGTGGCGGTTGGGCAGCCGATCGGTCTCATCGAAGCGATGAAGCTCTTCAACGAGATCAAGAGCGACAAGGCGGGTCGTGTGGTGCGCATCATCGCGCAAGACGGACTCTTGGTGAAGGCGAAGACGCCAATCATTGAGTTGGAGCCAGCATGAGTGGCCCAGCGACGAACGGCGACGCCACACGTATTGGTGGCGAGACCGGCTTAGCGGCGCTCCCGAATCGTACGACCCACATTGTTGGCTGGGGTCACGAGGTGCCGAAGGTGGTCGTTACCAACGCCGATCTCGAGCAGATCGTTGAGACGAGTGACGAGTGGATCAGCACGCGCACCGGCATTCGCGAACGCCACATTGCTGGTGATGGTGAGACCACCGCATCGATGGGGGCGATTGCCGCCGCCCGGGCTCTCGCCGTTGCTGGCGTCTCCGCCGACTCTGTTGACCTGATCGTTGTTGCAACTCTCACGCCAGATCACCCGATGCCGAGCACCGCGGTGCTGGTGAAGGAGGCGATCGGCAGCCATCGTGCCGCCGCCTTTGATCTCTCCGCTGCCTGCTCAGGCTTCGCCTACGCGTATGCCGTAGCGCACGGCTTCCTCACCGCCGGTCTCGGCCAGCGCGCGCTCGTTATTGGTGCTGAGTCACTCTCTCGCGTCGTCGATTGGAGCGATCGTTCGACCTGCGTCCTCTTTGGCGATGGCGCCGGCGCAATCGTGTTGGATGCACTTGATCTACACGACGACCAGAACATTGCGACGCGACCAGGCACGCTGAGCTTCGAGCTCTCCGCCGATCCGTCGGGGGCGTTTGCGCTCTGGATTCCTGGTGGCTCAGGCGACGACGCCGATCCGTTGATCAAGATGGATGGCGCGAAGACCTACGTGTATGCCACGCGCACCATGGCTGCAGTCGCAACGGCGGCGATCGAGCGCGCGGGGCTCACCGTTCCCGAGGTCGATCTTGTCATCCCGCATCAGGCAAACCTGCGCATCATTGAACACGTCTCGAAGGCGATCGACTTCCCGATGGAGAAGATCTTCGTCAACCTCGACCGCTACGGAAACACCTCGGCGGCGAGCATTCCGATTGCCCTCTCTGAGGCGGTCGCTGCTGGGCGACTGAAGCCGGGCGATGTCTTCTGCACCGTCGCCTTCGGTGGCGGCTACACCTCAGGCGCCTTCGTGACGCGCTGGGATGCCGACCCTGCCAACGGGTCCCGCGCGGCCTCGGTAGATACGGCGGCGATCAAGATCAAGCGCCCCGAGGGGGGAGCGAAGGCGGCGGTGGTGCCCGCGGCGCTCAAGGTGCTGCTAGACGCAAAGCGCCGCTAAGCGCGACACTAGCCACAACAGCCCTAGTGAGGAGGTTCCATGTTTGAGCTCAACGGATACGCCGCCATCGTCACCGGAGGTGCCCGCGGCATTGGTCGCGCCATCGCCGTCGCCCTCGCAGATGCGGGCGCCGACGTGCTGATCACCTACAAGGGGAACACCGCCGCCGCCGACGCCGTGGTTGCTGAGATCACCGCCAAGGGGCGCAAGGCGATTGCGATGCAGGCCGACGCCGCCGATCCCGATAGTGCGGTCGCCGTGGTCGCGAAGGCAATGGAGTCGTTTGGCAAGGTCGACCTGCTCGTGAACAACGCGGGCATCACTCGCGACACACTCATCTTGCGCATGACCCCAGAGCAGTGGCGCGAGGTCATCGACACGAATCTCTCGGGCGCCTTCTATATGACGAAGGCCGCGGTGAAGGAGATGCTCCGCGCCAAGAGCGGCCGTATCGTGAACATCACCAGCGTTTCGGGCCAGGCGGGGAACGCCGGTCAGGCGAACTACAGCTCGGCAAAGGCCGGCATGATCGGCCTCACTAAGGCAACCGCCCGCGAAGTGGCGAGCCGCGGCATCACCGTGAACGCGGTGGCACCAGGCTTTATCGTCACCGAGCTCACCACCGATCTGCCAGAGGCGATCAAAGAGGGAGTCAAGACCGCAACGCCACTCGGCCGCTTCGGCGAGCCACACGAGATCGCTGCCGCGGTGATCTACCTCGCATCACGTGAAGCCTCGTACGTCACCGGGCAGGTGCTCGGCGTCGACGGCGGCCTGGTGATGATGTAGTGATCCGCTCCGCCCGCCCATACGCGCTCGCCGTCACCCTGCTGGCAACGATCTTTGCCGCAACCGTCATCTGGGCGAGCACGCCGCCGAGCCCCGCTGCCGCTACGCCAACCAACATCCTCGGCACCGACGGTCGCTACACGCTCCTCTTCCTCGGCAGCGATAAGCGCTGCTCCGGCCCGCTCAAGGACAAGACCGCAGAGCGCTGCGGCAGGGGAACGACAAGTGCCACCGACTGGACCTGGCCAACAACCTATGCATGGTCACCAACCAACGACAAGAATGCCGACGTACCGCGCGATCAGCTTGGCTCAGAGCGCACCGATGTGATCATGCTCCTCACAGTGGATCCGTTCAGCGGCCAAACCGCCGCGTACAGCATCCCGCGTGACCTGTACGGCTTTCCGTTGAAGCCTGCACTTGCCAAGTCGTTCTGCCGCGCCGGCTCCAAGATCTTCACCGACAAGATCAACGCCATGATCGTGCGCGCCCAGCAGTGCGCACGCTCCAACATGACCGCTACGCAGCGCACCGCTTGGGATAAGAAGCTCGCCTGGGAGCGCAGCATCGTGGCGGCTGATCTCATGACGCAAAACATCGCCTGGGGACTCGGCATCGAGATTGATGACTGGACCCTGACCACGTTCGGCACCTCCGACATCATGGGCGCCATGCTCGATCAAATTGCCCCCGCCGACACCATTGTGCAGTTGGATGAGAAGACGAGGTTCGCCGCCTGCCGCTCCAATGCCATTCGAAAGATCAAGGGGAGCGGTTCCTCCTATCTCGATCGGATGCTTGCCTCGAACGCCATGTATGGCGACCTCCTCTTCTTGCGACCGGGTCGCGCCGACAACTACCCGGGCAGCAAGGTGATCGGCTGGAGCTATGCGAACTGCAAGGAGCCAAGCACCACCAAGACGGTGCGCACCACCAGCCCCTACTTCGTTGAGGGATCGTGCGACATCACGATTCCGCTCAGCGCCGCCACAAAGGAGAGCTGCTCGTTCCGCGTGCCGAGCAGCCTGTGGACCGGATTCGGTCGTTCGCGCAAGTACGACGACGTGGGGCCACGCGCACTGCGCCACCCACGGCTCGTAGCGGGCATCACCTTACGAGTGCTCGAGGCGGGACGATTCAGTGCTGCCGCACTGGCCTCCTTGATGGATCTTCGTTGGTACCCGAAGGGGCCGCCACTCGTACGCGGCACCATTACGACGGCAAACGTTGAGGCAATCTTCAACGTGATCGCGTTTGCGAAGCCGGCACTTGAGCTCGGTCCCGATGTCGCAGGTGGCTGGAAGTCACTTCTGATGACGGGTGGAACTGACAGCGCGAAGAAGTGTGCGCTTGCCGGAGCCAAGATGCGATTCGCTCCAACGGCGGCGAAGCTCGCCTCCACCATCAGCTGCACGAAGGCCTGGCTTGCACCGTACTTTGGGCCGGTGGCCGGTCACCTCAACGAAGGGCCACCCGTCGCGCCGTAGCGCGGAACGACTCGCCTAGGCGGCGAGGCCGAGGATATTGACCAGCACGATCCCCACGTTCAGCACGGCGAGGATCGCCACGGAGCTCCAGCCAACCAGGCGCAACCAGCGTGGCGAGACATGCTCACCGAGGAGCGACTTGCTGCTCGTGAGCTTCACGATGAAGGCGAGCACGATCGGCAGGAAGAGCCCCTGTAGGTACTGGCTGCTGATGATCGCGCCGATCGGATTCAAGCCAGGGAGCATCACCACGATGGCGCCAATCGCCAAGATCGCGGTGAAGATGCCATAGAAGATTGGTGCCTCGCTCAGGCGCTTATCGACGCCAGACTCGAATCCGAACGCTTCGGAGAGGGCGAAGGCGGTGGTGAGCGGCATGATCGCCATCGCCAGCAGGCTCGCTCCAAAGAGGCCAGCGCCAAAGAGGATCTTCGAGAACTCACCGGCGAGCGGCTCAAGGGCGACCGCCGCCTCAGCCGCCGAGCCGATTGGCTTGCCGAGTGATCCGAGTGCGACCGCCGTGGCGATCACGACGCACGCGGCGATGAAGTTTGTCCAGATGGAGCCAAGGATCGCATCGGCACGCGCAGCGCCGAGCGCCTCGACGCCGATCCCTTTCTCGGCGACCGCAGACTGCAGATAGAACTGCATGTACGGCGTGACAGTTGTACCAACGACCGCCACCAGCAGGAGCATCTCGGCTCCCGAAACGCCAGCCAGGCTCGGCGTTGTGAGCGATGAAGCGACCGCCGCCCAGTTTGGGTTCGCCAGGAGTGCGGCGGCGATGTACGCCAGGAAGACGGCGGTGAGCGCCAAGAAGATTCGCTCCACGCTGCGATAGCTGCCGTAGACCACGAGCAACCAGACGATGAGGGCGGAGAGTGGTGCGGTCAGCAGGATCGGCACATTGAAGATCGCCATCGCCGATGCGGCACCGGCAACGTTCGCCACCGTGTTCGCAAGATTGGCGAGCAGCAAGACGACCATGGCGAAGAGGGCCCAGCGCACGCCGAAGCGCTCGCGGATCAGGTCGGAGAGCCCCTGCCCAGTGACGACACCGAGGCGTGCCACCGACTCTTGCACCAGCGCAAGGAGCAGTGCGGTGAGCGGCAGAATCCACAAAAAGCGCAGCCCGGTTTGTGAGCCGAGGGTGGCGTAGGTCGTGATGCCGCCGGCATCGTTTCCGGCGACGCCTGCGATCAGGCCCGGCCCAACGACCGCCAAGAAGGCGAGTGGCCCGCGGCGACGGCGAAAGAGATCACGCAGGCCGAGGCTAGCCACGCTTCACCGAGCTCTTCTTGCGCGGCTGTGGCTTGCGTGGCTTCGTCGTCGCCTTTGCACCGCGCTTTGCCGTTGCGCGCGCGGGCAGCTCCAGCGGTCCAGCTGCCGCGAGGCTGTCGGCATGGAGGCGGCGTGGCATCTCGCGGCGCCACTCTTCGGGGAGCACATCCCAGAGCGCGTCGCTCACGGTGATGACGCCCATGAGTCGATGGTTAGCATCGACCACGGGGAGGGCGACCAAGCCGTAGCGCGTGACAACGCGGGCAACCTCATCGGAGTGCGCCAACAGCTCAACGGCGACCGGCTCGTCTTCCATCAGCTCACCAACAGTGGTGTTCGGTGCGGCAAGCACGAGGTCGCGCAGCGTTACCTCGCCCAAGAGTCGTCGCTTGCCGTCGACCACATACACGGCGAAGGCCACCTCGGCATCGGGCTCGTGACGGCGAATGGCGGCGAGCGCTTCAGCGACGGTCGCTTGTGGGCGCAGCGCCACATGCTCGGTCGTCATCAGACCGCCAGCGCTCTTCTCTGGGTGCGCCAACAGCTCCTGCACGTCATCGCGCTCCTCTTTCGTCATCAGGCGCAAGATCTCCTTGCGGCTCACGGGAGATAGTTCGGCGACAGCGTCAGCCGCCTCGTCTGGGCTCATCTCTTCCAACAGATCGGCGGCGCGCTCCGGCTCCAAGTCTTCGAGCAGGTCGGTGCGCGTCTCTGGCTCCAACTCTTCGAGCGCCTCGGCGGCGACCTCTTCATCAAGGGTGCTGAAGATGTCGGCGCGATCGCGCGGCGTCAGCTGATCAACAATGGTCGCAAGGTCGGCTGGGTGCAGCTCAGAGAGACCGGCGTGCGGCACGCGGAGTCGCACGCTGGCGATGGTGGAGCCGAGCGGATCGACATCCTCCCAATCAATGTACGAGGCGACGCGCGACTGCTCGCCTGAGAGGCGATTGATCCAGGTGTCAGGGAGGCCGAGTCGGCGCAGCAGTCCGGCGGTGCCAACATCAACGGCAACCAGGCGCATCGCCCCTTCAACGAAGTCAAGGATTACGTCGTTGGCGCGCACGACCTTTCGGCCGTCAATGTCAACGATCTGCTTGTCGAGCAGGTCGCCCTTAAGCAGGATCTCGTCGTCGCGGCGTCGGAAGCGGCTGATGTTGACGCGCGTCGCCAAAATCGTGGCCCCCGCGGCATCCATACGCTCCACGCTCTCCCAGCCGAGGTAGATGCGGCGGCGCCCAGTTCGGACGACAAGTCCAGTGATTGGGGGGTGGCTCGTACCAACGGCGGCGATCAGGTCGTCGATGACGCCGATCGCGTCGGCGCTGCTGTCGCGAACGGGTTGTCCAATCAGTCGTGAGAGGTGGAGCATGCTGCCCTCCAATGCTGTGCGCCGGCTCCTGCGGTCACGAGGAGTCTACGCGGGAGCCCCCGCTCGCGCTACCCTGACCCCATGCCTGAATCAACATCGACCCGTCGCCGCGCCCGCTCCCTCGCTACGGCGCGCCTCGCCGCCCTCACCGATACGGCGGCAGAGCTCGGTGAGGTTGAGGTCTCGCGCCCCTGGGCGGAGACGATCGTCGCCGTTGCTGTCGCTGCCGGGGTCGCCCACTTCGCGACAGGCCCTGGAACCGTCTTGGCTGGCGCCGCCGCCGCCCTACTCGGTGCGGTCGGGGTGAACGCCGTCCGCCGTGCCGAGGTTCGTGACTTACCGATGGGCACTGAGGTGGTGCTCGGCGGCCTCATCGCCCTCGCCATAGCCGGCGTGGTGCGCCTGGTCCCGACCGGAATCGGTGCGGTCATTGCGATCACCGCAGGGATCGGCATCCTGCGCGCCGTTATTGAGTGGGAGCTGCGCCTGCGCCGCAGCAGCAACGGTTCACTCCACCGCGATCGTGTGGTCAGCCTGGCGGTCTTCACCCTCGTTCTCTTCGCCGCCTCGATCGGGATCTCGGCCCTTGTCCCAGGCATCGTGACCCTCCCGAGCACCCCGTCGGCACGTCCCGACCCCGTTGGGCCCCTCGCCGTCTTGGCCGTTGGCATCGGGAGCGCCGCAGTCGCCGCCCTCCTTGCCGCAGGGATGTCGAGCCTTCGACGAGAGCGAACCTCAGCCATCGTGCGTGATGCCCTCGGCGCTGCGGCGCTGAACGGCGCAGCATCCATCCTCTTCGCCTCGGTCGGCGTCGCACGGCTCGCTGGTCCGGCGGGTCTCGCCGTCCTCTTCTATGCCCGTGAGATTTGGGCGGCAACCCCCGAGGGGGAGCGCCGCGATCCTCGCCTGATCTTCGAAATCCTCGCGCTCACGCTCGCCACCGGGGTCGCCCTCCTCTGGATCGGGGTCGGTCGCTAGCGATCGGCTATCCTTCCGCAACAGCAGAGCGGGGGGCATCAGCCCGCATGCACTGAATTGAGGAGGCGCCCGTGACCCTCGCCAACGAGACCCCAACCACCCAGAAGCCGAGCCGCACCGCCAAGGAGCAGGCCGACATCGCGTTGAAGGCCGCCTCCGAAGGACGTTGGAAGGATGCGAGCGAAGCGAACACGGCGATCCTCGCCCTCGGTGACACCATCAAGGTTGAGGAGCGCGTCGAGGCACAGAACCGTCTCGCCAAGTGCCTCTGGGAGCAGGGCGACCTCGCCGGCTCCAAGAAGGAGTACCAGGCAACCCTCGCGCTTGATCCACTCAATCGCATTGCCGAGCGCAACCTTGAGCGTCTGAAGGGCCTCATCAAGCAGGTTGGCAAGAAGACCACCGCAAGCACCGAAGGGGCAACGACGCCCGCCGGCATCTTCATTCAAGAGGCGGGGACCACCGGGTTCGCCGCACTCACGAATGTTGCCGATGCAGGCACCCTCGCGCAGGTAAATCCTGGCGACTCGGTTGAGCTCATCGTTCTTGGCAATCGACTGATCGCCAAGGCGAACGGTGTTGAGATCGGTCGCGTTGAGCCACGCATCGCTGCGCGACTTGTGAAGCTCATCGGCGACGGTAATAGCTACACCTCGGGGATCACCTCGATCAGCGGTGGTGACATTCGCATCATCATTCGCGAAGAGCATGTGAGCGCCGGCAATGTTGGCAAGGTCTCCTTCCCAACCGCCACGCGCACCAGTGACGAGCGCCCATACACGAAGGGCTCGTTCTTCCGTGATGACGAGGGCTTCGGCGACGATGATGAGGATACGTACGAAGAGGAGACGCCAGTCGCAGAGCGACCAAGCGTTGAGCCGCCAGAGAAGACCTCTGACGACGCATTCCTTCCTGAGAGCGAAGAGGCTGGCAGCAACAACGACGATTAGTCGAAGGTAGGCGGAGGGCGTTCACGTGGATCGCAGCGCCACCCGACTTACCGCCGCACTCGCGCCGTCCGCAACAACTGCAGCCGTACCAGCACGCGACCAACTGACGATTGATCTCACTGCGCGCAGTGGCGCCTTGGCGCTGGCGAGCGCGCGACGTGAGCACCGCAGCCTTCTTCATGCGCGCGATGCCATGGATGAGTGGACGATTGCCGCCGAGCTTCGGCCGCCAACAGTGCGCGCCTACGAGGCGGCCGCGGCGGAGCTGTTGGCCGCTGCATCAGAGGCGCTCGACGCCGGTTGGCAGAGCAGCTGTGCGGCATGCGGGCAGGACGTTCGTGTTGCCGCGTGGCGCTGGGAGGAAGCGCTTGATGCCGATCAGGAGCGGGGGCAACCGACGGCGCGCCGCGCCACCTGCGCCGCCTGTCGCGCGCTCGGCCGACGCGGAGGTGACGCTGCGGCCATGCTCCCGAACGAAGTGGCCTCTGCTGCGCTCCTGGAGCCTGCGGTCCGCACTCGTGTTGACGGCCGCTTCGCCGGCGCAGTTGACGGCGCGGCAGCCCGTTGGAGCACCCGACAGTTGCGCTCGCTCGATGCGCTGAGCAGCGCCTTGGAGCGTTCAAGCGAGGGCGCCGCAATGCTGGCGGCGCTGCGCCTCACCGTGAGCGAAGCGGCCGCGGCGATGGCTCGACCACAGCGCGCCGGGCGAACCTGGTGGGAGATCGCCCCATGGCAGGCGCTGCTCGATGCCATTGATGCCCGTCGGCGCATGTACCTGACCTCTCAGCCTCTCCCTTCGCAGCTCACCATGAGCAGCGATCTCTCCGCGTTGACCTATCCGGGGGGTGGCGCGATCGTCGTGCGCGGCGGAGCCGCGGCGCGCGCATCACTGGCAACACTCGTGACGCGCACTCCGACGATTCGTGTCGCGCTTTTGCGCATCACCGTGGGCGGTAGCGCCGAGGAACTCAGCGATCGTGCGATTGCCGCGCGTTGGGCTGGCGAACAGGGTGAGCCCGACCCACTGCTCGTTGCGCTGCAATCCAACGATGCCGTGGCGATCTCCGCAGCGCTCGCGCGTCTCCTTGTCGCGATGAATCCGTTGATGCGTCATGACCCGCTCCTGGTGATTGATCTCGATGATCACCCCGCTCAGTTGGCTGGCGTCTTAACGGCGATCAGCCTTGCCGGTGCGGCAGGCACCGTTACCCGGCGTCTTGACGATGACCACACCCCTGGGCTCACCGTCACCGTGCGATTGAGCGAGCCAGGGGCCAAGGGGCTGCAGGTCCGCAGTCAGATCGCGCTGATGAGTGACCTTGTCGTCGCGCATGGCGAGCCCGTTACGCCGCGACAGCTCCTCCCTGCGTATGCCGCCGCGCGCGCCCGTGCAGCACACGCAACAGGAGAGCTCCTCGACGCAGCAGCGCTCGCCGAAGAGCTGCGCGGCGTTGCCGAACTCCATGCGACGCTCCGGCCCGCCGGATCATTTGACCAGCTCATCGCCGTGGCTGAGGGGCGCATCTTTGTGGAAGGGCGCGCTGAGCGTGAGCGTCTGGCAACCCCAGCCGCTGACCGCGCCGATGCCGCCGCCTTTGCGCTCGTGAGCGCCACCGAGGCAGGGGAGGGCGTCGACGAGGCACTCGTGGCACTCGATGCCGATCTGGTCGGCATGAGCCCAGAGCTGCGCAGCACGATGCTGGACGCCTATACACGTGTGGTTGATGGGGTGCGACGCCCACTCCGTACCCTGGTTGCCGTCGAAGAGGAGCGCATGGCAACGATTGCTGGCTTGCTTGAGTTGGGCCCCCGCATGGGACTGCACGTTTCCGTTGCGCCCGCACTGGCATCTACGCTTGTCGCGGGACGCACCCTTGGTGCGCGCACTACCGTCGATCCAATTGATTCGTCGCCACCGCTTCGCCTTCGATCCGACCGCGATGCATACGATGCCGTTGACGCAGTCCTCTACCGTCGCGGTCGTGTACTCCTCTTCTGTGAGGTCGTTACCGGCCCTCTCCCCATCGGCGAGCTACTCCTGCAGCGCCATGCGCTGATTGCGAGTGACCGCGAAGTGGTTCGACTCCTCGTTCTTGCGCCGGCGCTCGTGCCGCTGTTGCAACTCCGTCTCGCGCGGGATGAGCGACTGAGCGCTGCGTGGGAGGCGGGGAACTGGCATCTGCTCGCCGCAGACCGCGTCGCCGCACTCGCCCGTCTGGCGTCGCCGCGGCTCGCAGATCTCGAGGGGCATCTCGGCGCAGAGCCTCCCGCCCGAGATGCGGCGCAACTCGACCTCGGCTCAATGGGCTGGGGCGTTGCCGATAGCGAAGTAGAAGAAGGAGTTGATCGTGAACCTCTCAGCTGAAGTCCTTAGCGCACTCTTCCTTGTCGCAACGATTGGCGTTGGGCCGTTCTGGTTCCTGATGGCCGCTCGGCCAAACGCAGAGATCACTCGGCGCACCATGCTGACCCCGTGGCCCGTCGTTGCCATTGGACTCATCTATGCCTCCCTGGTGATCCCCAGTGCTGGTGCGATTCTCAGCACCCTGCTCAATCCAACGCTGAGCGCGATCTCGGCCTCACTCGCGACCCCAGAGGGGAGCCTCGCCGTGTGGCTGCACGTGCTCGCCTTCGACCTCATTGCGGGGCGATTCATTTGGCTTGATGGCCTCAACCGCGGCGTTGGCGCGCCGCTCCGCATTGCGGCGCTGACGCTTGCCCTCATGTTCGGGCCACTCGGGCTCCTCCTGCACCTCGCCCTGCGCCCCCGTCACCCCCGAGAAGGGGCACAAGCCGTATCCTGAGCGGGAGGCGCTCAGCCCTTGAGCGCAGGAGTCCCGGAACCCCGGGGAGGAGCCCAGATCGTGTCGAAGCCACTTTCCGCAAACGACCAGGCCGTTAAGACCCTCGCCGATGACCTCTGGAAGGAGATGCTCTCGCACTCTCCAATCTGGGGGACCTTCCTCGGCATTGAGGTAAACGACGGCGCCCTCGACGACACCTCAGACGCTGCGCGCCTGCGCGACCGCGCCATGTGGGAGAAGTATTCGAAGGCGGCGAAGGCCATCGGCGACGAGGGGCTCGACATTGAGTGGAAGATCACCCGCGACCTGATCGTCGTTGGCGGCTCGATCGCTATTGAGAAGGATGATCACCGCATGGACCTCCTCTCCGCAGTCGACCACATGGACGGGGTGCAGACACTCCTACCGCAGATCGTCACCTTCCAGGATGCGAAGACCCCCGAGAAGTTCGCCAAGCTGGTCAGCCGACTCAAGGCCTTCCCGAAGTTCATGGACGGGGCAATCGAGCACGTGCATGAGGCCGAGAAGCGCGGCCTTGTCGCATCCAAGATTTCGACCGAGCGACTGATCGCTCAGCTTGATGGCCTGATGGCGATCCCGGCAGACCAGTCGCCAATCGTCACCGCCGCTAACGTTGCAGGCGATGCCGAGCGAGCCGAGCTCGCCAAGATCGTTGCGGAGTACGTTGATCCGCAGATCAAGCGCTACTACGAGGCGGTCAGCGGCAGCTACCGCACCAAGGCGCGCGAAGTGCCGGGCCTCTGCTCCGCACCGAACGGCGCCGAGTTGTACAAGGTCGCCATCCGCAGCTGGACTGGTCTGCAGCTCGATCCGAAGGAGCTCCATGAGATCGGTCTCCAGGAGTGGGCCGATATTCAGGAGGAGATGAAGGTCATCTCGACGAAGCTCGGCTTCGGCGGCTCCATTGAGAAGCTGCGCGATGCGGCCGAGAGCGACCCAACGAACGTCGCCGCGTCAAAAGAGGCGCTGATCGTGCGCATCAAGGAAGACATTGATCGTGGCTACGCCGAAGCCGGCAAGGTCTTTGGGCGATTCCCGAAGGCTGGCTGCGACGTGAAGGCGGTCGAAGACTTCAAGGAGAAGGACGCACCAGCGGCGTACTACTTCAGCCCTGCGGCTGATGGTTCGCGCCCAGGGACGTACTACGTGAACGGCTACGACCTGCCGTCGCGCTTCTTGCACGCCCTTGCGCCAACCACATATCACGAGGCCATTCCGGGCCACCACTTCCAGATCGCTCTGGAGATGGAGCTGGAGTTCTTGCCAGACCTGCGCAAGCACGCCTCGCACCTTGCGGGGAACGCTTACGTCGAAGGTTGGGGCCTCTACTCGGAGCGACTCGCCGACGAGCTCGGCCTCTATCGCAACGAGATGGAGCGCTTCGGCATGCTTCAGGGTCAGGCGCACCGCGCGGCGCGCCTCGTCGTTGACACCGGCCTCCACGCCTTCGGCTGGGACCGCGATAAGGGCGTGGCGTTCATGGAGTCCGTTGGGCTGCCACGAACCGACGCCGAGATCGAGACCGACCGCTACATCGCCTGGCCAGCCCAGGCGCTCTGCTACAAGGTTGGGCAGCGTGCCATTCAGCGCACGCGCGCTGCGATCGAGAAGCGCGATGGCGACAAGTTCGACATCAAGTCGTTCCACGATCACGCCATTGGACACGGCCAGATTCCACTCCCGGTCTTTGAGGCCGAGATGCCGAACTGGGTCAAGCCGAAGGCATGAGTACCGCTGGGGGGTCCGCGGGCGCGGCTCGCGGAACCTCCCGGCGAACGGTCGGGATCCTCTGCGCGATCGGCGCCTCACTGGCGTGGGGCTTTGGGTCGACAACGTCGGATTACGTCCTTTCGGCGGGGGTGGGGAACGACACGTTCCTCGTCATTGAACTTGGCGTTGGCTTCTTCGTGCTGCTCGTGCTCGGCGCAATCCGTGGTGAGCTGAGCGGCTTCCGACACCCAGGGCTGCTGCGCGCCTCTTCGACCGGGATCATTGAGCCGTGGGGCGCGTACACGCTCGGTAACGTCGGCATCATCTTTTCGAGCGGCGCTTTTGTTGCTCTCGTCTCATCGCTGAATCCCGTGCTGATTGCCATTCTGGCCGCCCCGTACCTCGGTGAGAGGGTCAGTCGGCGTGCCGTCATCCTGATGGTCGTTTCGATCACCGGCGTGGCTCTCGTGGTCGGTGGGGCTGGCGTCGCAGGCACGCTCAAACCAGAGGGGATTATCTTCGCCATCCTCGGCCTCTTCTGCGGTGCGGCCTACGTGCTCATCTCCTCCAAGCTGGTGCGCACCGTACCGGTGCTGCCACTCGTTGCGTCGCAGCTCCTGGTAGCGACGCTTGCCTCGCTCGCCCTGCTGATCGTGCGCGTCACGATCTTTAACGGCGACCTTCAGCTGCCAGCAACCGAGATGCAGTGGGCCGTTTCAGTTGCAACAGGTATTTTCGGCGGCGCCGCACCGTTCATCTTCTATCTTGAGGCAACACGACGGATTCCTACAACTACCGTGAGCCAGTTCAGCACGCTGGTGCCGGTGATCGCGCTGATTGGCGGCGTCGTATTCCTGAACGACGTGACGACCCCAGTACAACTGCTGGGTACCGCGATCGTCGTGGTCTCCCTCTCGCTCCTCGCCCGCTACGCCCGCGCACACTGAGGTAACGAGCACCCCTACGCGGCCCTCATCGCGCGCAAGAGCGCAGCCGCCTTCCGCGCTCGCCCCACCACCGGTCGATGGGGTCGCCGCAGGCCGAAGCCGTCGCGCTCAATCTGCCGCAGGATCTCGCGATAGAGGTGCCCCGCCACGCGGATCGAGCGGCCGCCGTTCAGCAGGTGGCGGATGCCAGCCACACCAACCTCGTACTCCGCGTCAGCTCGCGCGATCTCAGCCATGTAAAGAGCGCGGCGATCACCGTCACGAAGCGAGGTCGGGCCGCTCGCGGCGGCAGGGTCGAGCCCAACCCGCCGAAGTGACGTGGCGGGGAGGTAGACCCGCCCGTTCGCGAGGTCCTCATCGATGTCACGCAAGATGTTCGTACGCTGCATCGCCGCACCAAGTGCGCGGGCGGCGTGATCGGCCTGTGCGTCATCGCCGCCTCGAACACCAAGGAGCGCCGCCATCAGTCGCCCGACGGTGCCGGCCACCTGGTAGCAGTAGAGATCAAGGTCGGCGTCACTCTCCATCACTGGGCCGGCGAGGTCACTCTCCATACCGTCAAGGAATGCGCTGATCGCATCGGTCGGCAAGGCAGGCGTGCGACGCTGCAGGTCGACGAAGATCGCCAGCTCATCACCGCCAGCGTCAGCGATCGCTCCTGTGTTGATCCAGGTGCGAATTGCCGCAAGGCGTTGCTGGGCGTCGGCGCGTTGCGCGGAACCGCTCGGTGCCTCAAGGTCGACCAGGTCATCGAGGCGACGGAGCGCCAGGTAGAGCAGGTTTATGTCGTCGCGAACGTCGCGCGGCAGGAAGCGTGCCGCAAGGGCGAAGCTGCGCGCAACACTATTGATCGTTGCCTGCGCCTCGGGAAGGAGAGCCGCCACGCGCGGATCGCGCTGGAGGGTCATGCGGTTACGGGCGAACGAGATTTCCGGTCGGCCCGGTGGCGTGTGAGGCGAATGGGGCAGGATAGTCCCCGCGGATCAGATCTTGCGTGACCTGTGAGGTGAGGAGCGCCCCTGGCATCCCTGCGCCTGGGTGTGTGCCGCCACCCACGTAGTAGAGGCCGGCGATCGTTCGGTCGCGGTTCGGCTGACGGAAGTAGGCCGACTGTTCGAGTGATGGCTCCACGGCGAAGGCGTTGCCGTCGGGGGCGAGCAACTCGTCGCGGAAGGTGAGTGGCGTCCACGAGCGCTCCACCACGATCGAATCGCGCAGGCCTGGGAGCCCCCAGTTCTCGAGCCACTCGAGGGTGCGATCGCGCATGCGTGGCTCCGCTTCGGTCCAGTCGTCGCCAGAGCGCAGGTTCGGCACGGGGAGCAGGATCGCGATGGAGTCGCCGCCCGGCGGTGCCATCTCGGGCTCCGTGCGTGATGGCGCATGAATGTAGACGGCGTTGCTGCGTGGCATGCGACGCTCGCGGGTCACATCCTTGATGAAGCCGTGATAGTCGTCGCCGACCACAAGGGTGTGATGCAGGAGCTTCTCAAACTTCTTATTCGTGCCCAAGTACATCATGTGCGCCGACATCGTGGTGCGCAGTGGGCGAAGGCGCCACGGGAAGGCGTCAGGCGCATCTGGGAGCAGCGCGTCGCGCGCCGTCACATCGCCGTTGTAGATCACGAGGTCGGCGTTGTGGACGACACCATCGGAGGTTCGCACGCCGGTGGCGCGCCCGTTGCGATGCAAGATCTGATCCACCTTGCTGTTGGTGTGAATCGTGCCGCCCATCTTGGCGATGATCTTGCCGAACGACTGAATGATGCTGTAGACGCCGCCCTCGGTGTACCAGATGCCATCGGCGATCTGCAGGTAGGCGAGCGCTGAGTAAATGGCTGGCACGCGCGACGGATCACCACCGATGAAGAGCGAGTGGAAGCCGAACGCCTGCTGCACATGGGGCTCCTTGAAGAACTTGCCGACCCACCCCTCTAGGTAGCGGATCGCATCGAGTCGCGCCATGGTTGGGAGGAGCTTAACGAAGTCCTTCAGGTTCAAGAAGTTCTGACGACCGGAGACGAGAATCCCCTCGCGGTGAATCGCACCCGACGCTGCGAGGAACGCGTCAAGCTGATTCGCGTCGTCGTTCGAGAACTTGCGCATCTCGGCGAGCAGCTGTTCGCGATCGCTCCCGAAGTCGAAGTGGCGATCCTCGCCTGTCCAGAAGATGCGATAGCCCGGCTGCAGTTGGCGCAGAGTGACGTGATCCGACATCTTCTCGCCCGCCGCGGCGTAGACCTCTTCAAAGAGCCAGGGCATGGTGATGAGCGATGGGCCAGTGTCGAAGGTGTAGCCGCCCTCTTGAATGCGCGAGGCGCGGCCGCCAATCTCAGGGCGGGCCTCGAGGATGGTCACCTGCCAGCCATCAGAGAGGAGGCGGATGGCCGTGGAGAGGCCGCCGAAGCCGCTCCCCACGATGATCGCCGTTCGACCCCCCTCTGCCATGGACCCCCCTCGCTGCTCGCCGCGGGGGCAGTGCCCCCTGTGAGCACCATCGTAGGGGTGCCGCGCGCGGCGCGCTGAGCACGAATCGGGGCTCCCATTGACGAGAGCGCCCTGCGGGCGGATCATCCGCCCCCAAGGGAGGAGCACCATCCGATGAGTAGTGAACAGGCACGCGGTCGCGCCGCCCAGAGCCCCGAAGAGAGCCTTGACCATGCCAGTGCCGCTGGAGCGCATGGGGCCGATGACGCCGCCGTACGATCCGTCGATCGCGCCGCCGCACTCTTGGTTTGCCTCTCTGAAGCCGATGGCTCCGCCTCGGTCACCGACCTCTCCCACTCCCTCGATCTGCACAAGTCCACGGTGAGCCGACTCCTCTCCACCCTCGAGCGCCGCGGACTCGTCGAGCAGGATCGCGAGACCGGTCACTTCCGCCTCGGCGTCGGCATCATTCGTCTCGCGCAATCCGCCGAGCGCACCCTCGACCTCCGCTCCATCGCCCTTCCAGAGATGGAGGCGCTCGCCAAGGCGACCCACGAGACGGTCAGCCTTGAAGTCTTCGACGGCGTCGCCGCATCCGTAGCGATCTGCCAGATCGATGGACCGAACCTGACACCGATGCCCGACATTACGGGGCGGCCGATCGCAATGCACGCCATCGCTTCGGGGAAGGTGCTGCTGGCATCACTGCCTGAGCGCACCGTCCTCTCGATCGCCCGACGCGGTCTGGTTCGCTACACGCCGCGCACCATCATCGACCCGCGCGCGCTGCTTGAGGAGCTCGCCACCATTCGACGACGCGGCTACGCCGTGGCGATTGGCGAGTGGGACGATCGGATCACCGCCGCCGCCGTGCCGATCTGTGATGCGCGCGGCACCGTCATCGCCACCGTTGTCGTTTGGGGTGCCGCAACACGCGTCACTCCTGGAACCCTCCCTGCGCTCGTTACTGCTGCACGGGACGCCGCCCAGCAGATCAGCACCAAGCTGGGCTGGAGCGGCAACCAGCGTCGCGCCGGCATCGTGCCGCACCTGAAAGACGACGATGTGGAGGAGCAAGAGCACGAGGTCGCCGACGACGAAGAGGCCGCCGGATAGTGAGCGACGCGCCAGAGCAGCACGGCATTGAAACCTTCCAGGCTGAGGGCCTCTCCTTCCCACCCGACGCGGCAACCGCCGCAGCAGCGAACGCACGTGCCGAACTGTATGAGCGTGCCAGCGCCGACCCGGTTGCCTTCTGGGCCGAGCAGGCACGCGAACTTCTCACCTGGCGAAAGCCCTTCACGAAGACCCTGGAGTGGGAGCTTCCCTTTGCGAAGTGGTTTGATGACGGCGAACTGAACGTTTCCGAGAACTGCGTCGATCGCCACGTTGCTGCAGGCCGTGGCGAGAAGGTGGCCTTCCACTGGATCGGTGAGCCGGGCGACCGCCGAACCGTTACCTACAACGACCTGCTCCGCGAGGTGCAGAAGACCGCGAATGCGCTGAAGGCGCTCGGCGTAACGAAAGGCGACCGCGTCGCCATCTACATGCCGATGGTCCCTGAGGTGGCAATCGCCATGCTCGCCTGCGCTCGCCTCGGCGCAGCGCACAGCGTCGTCTTCAGCGGCTTCCCAGCGAATGCGCTCGCCGATCGCATCAATGACGCGACCGCAAAAGTGTTGATCACCGCCGACGGTGGCTATCGCAAGGGGAACTTCTTTGAGCTGAAGCCGATCGCCGATGAGGCACTCAAGAGCGCCCCATCGATCACCGGTGTTCTCGTCTACCAGCGACGCCAACCAGGCACTGCGGGCACCACGGCGATGCAGACCGGCCGCGACCACTGGTGGCACGAGTTCGTTCCAGGCCAGCCCGCGGAGTGCCCAGCCGATCCGATGCCCGCCGAACAGTTGCTCTACCTGCTCTACACGAGCGGCACCACTGCGAAGCCGAAGGGGATCATGCACACGAGCGCTGGATACCTGCTCGGCGCCACCTTCACGCATCGCGCCGTCTTCGACATCAAGCCTGACGATGTCTACTGGTGCGCCGCCGATGTTGGCTGGGTGACTGGCCACAGCTACATCGTCTACGGCCCGCTGAGCAACGGCGCCACACAGGTGATGTACGAGGGGACCCCCGACACTCCTTCATGGGATCGCTGGTGGTCAATCGTCGAAGAGTTGAAAGTCACGATTCTCTACTGCGCACCAACGGCAATTCGCGCCTTCATGCGCCAAGGCGACGAGCATCCGAAGGGGCACGACCTCAGCTCGCTGCGACTGCTTGGCTCCGTTGGTGAGCCGATCAATCCCGAGGCATGGCTCTGGTATCGCGAACTCATCGGTGGCAACCGCACCCCAATCGTCGACACCTGGTGGCAGACCGAGACCGGTTCGATTCTGATCAGCCCGCTCCCTGGCGTCACCACTACGAAGCCTGGCTCTGCGACCTTCCCGCTCCCCGGCATTTCGGCCGATGTCGTTGACGATTCAGGGGCGAGTGTCCCGCTCGGCTCAGGTGGCTACCTGACCCTCACCAAGCCGTGGCCGTCGATGCTACGGGGCATCTGGGGCGACCCAGAGCGCTTCAAAGAGACCTACTGGAGCCGATTCCCCGGCTCGTACTTTGCGGGCGATGGCGCCCGCCGTGACGCTGAGGGCTACTACTGGCTCCTTGGGCGTGTCGATGACGTGATGAACGTCTCGGCGCACCGCATCAGCACTATTGAGGTTGAGTCCGCACTCGTCGACCACCACTCCGTCGCCGAGGCCGCAGTAGTGGGGAAGAGCGATCCACTCACCGGCCAGGCGATCGTCGGCTTCGTGATCCTGAAGAAGGGGATTGACCCAACGCCGGCACTGTTGGAAGAGCTACGCGCCCACGTGGGGAAGAGCATTGGCGCAATCGCCAAGCCGAAGCACCTTGAATTTGTGCCAGAGCTCCCGAAGACCCGCTCCGGGAAGATCATGCGACGCCTCTTGCGCGACATCGCCGAGGGGCGCAACCTTGGGGATGTCACCACCCTCGCCGACTCCTCCATCGTTGAAGTGATTCGCGCCAACACCGGCGCCGCTGACGAGTAGGACGGACTTTTCCACAATTAACCTTCGCCTCGCGAGATCGGTGGAAAACTCTCCCCAGCCTCAACGATAAGTCGTTGATAAGTCCCTTCTGCAAGAGGGTTAGTTCCGCGATGCTACTCGTAGCCCGAAGGGGCCAGCGGTGAACCCGCCGACCGAGCAATCGGCCAGGCGGCACGAACTGTGGCGATGACGGGATCGAACCGACAGGCAACTGACGGTGCTGGTGAATGACCACCAAAGCGCGGGGCAACTCGTAGCGGCGGAGCGGAGGGTCACCTGGGAGTTTCAGCTTTACGGCTGGGGCGACTCGATCCGATCTCACAGCGGAGGGGAACCGGCGTGAAAGCGTCGCCCCCAACATCGGATGGCCTCTCGGGCGATCTCTTTCCCCCTACGGACTTGTGCTCTCTGGCGCGCTCGGCGATGCCTCAGGGCTGATTGATGGCACATCTGATGGACTCGGTGATGGCGACGGCACGGCGGGGAACGCGTTCGCAATCACGCTGCGAATTTTCGCGATAGTCGCTGCGTTCAGATACGCCGGATAGGCGCTCGGCGCAAAGCGGTAGAGGCGCACCTGCGCGGTTGCGGCGCGCGAGAAGAGGTCCACCAGATTCGGCAGCGAGCTGCGCGGCAGGTCGGTCCACACATACCCCTTCGCGGCTGAAGCGAGTGCTGGAGCATTCAGAATTGTTGCTGCGCCGAGCTGATCGCGAATCGCCAGTAGGAGCGCCTGCTGCCTGCGCATGCGGCCGTAGTCAGAGTCTTGGTGGCGGCTCCGTGCGTAGGCGAGGGCGAGCCGCCCATCGAAGTGCTGCAGCCCAGAGCCAATGCGCAGTTGGATCGAGCCGAGCACTGGGTCTGGATAGTTCTTGTCGTAGATGGGTTCCGTAACGTTCATGTCGATGCCGCCCATCGCATCAACCACCTTGATGACGCCCCAGAGGTCGGCAACGAGCACGGCGTCAATCGGTCGCTGCGTAAGTTCCGAGATGGTGGCGCGGACCGCGGCGATCCCTGAGACGCTCCCTTCTCCAGGCCAAAGCTGCGGGTAGTAGAAGGTGGCGTCGGTATAGACCTCGTTCAGGAGTTTCTGGAAGCAGCCGCATGGACTCGCGTTGCGGGCTGCGCCAGGGGGGAGCGGCACATTCACCATGTTGCGCGGGAAGCCGAACATCGCCACGCGCCCAGTGGCGACATCAACCTCAACGAGCAGCATCACATCCATGCGTCGACTCCACCGATCGGCGCCAGCATCAGAGCCGAGCAGCAGCAGGTCGAACTTACCGTCGTCGCCCCATGGGATCTCACCAGGGCGAGCCCATGGCGTGGTGACGGTCAGCGAAGGGAGTGTTCCAGTGCCATCTCCGCGTGGGGGCACGGTCCCAGGGCTTGTGGCGATTGAGGTACCGGGGGAGGGTGAGCCGCCCGTAGACCCTGGACTGGTGACACTCGGATCAGGACTTGGCGAAACCTCAGCAAACGTTTCATTGAGGAGTTGATCAAACGTGATCAGCGAGCGCCCAACGGCAACGTGTGGCGCCACGATGAGCAGGAGCGCGGCGATGACCACTACGGCACGGTCGCGCGTTGGAAGCCGCGACCCGTGTACGACGTGTGCCGTTGCACCAATGCGCCAGCCACCGATGACCAAATTCAGAAGGGCAAGCGCCAGGAGTGCCCCCGGCGTCACCAAGATGATGAGGAGCTGTGTTGTGCCACCAATCAGTGCGAGCAGGAGTACTGCAGCAATCAGGGTGAGGAGTGGCGCAGCGAAGAGGGCCGCCTGTCGACGGTTGCCACGGAGCCAGTGTCCGGCGCCAGGAAGCACCGTAGTGAGCAGGGCGGCGCGAACGAGTGAGACTGCGGTGCGGGTTGGATTGGGGCTGGCAGGCTTCACCCCCTCATCCTCCCTGATCTCGGGGAGCCGTGGGGATTCCTCAGTTGTTATGCGAGCGGTAGTGCGCGCCCCTTTGCCTTTGCCTCGGCCGCTTTGGCCGCCCATGCGCCGAGGACCTCATCCTTGTGCGGCCGGATTGGGCAGTGGCCATCCTTGTTGCCGGACTCGTCGCAGTAGCCGAGCGGCACGCACTTCGGGGCGAGGAAGCTGCCCAGGAACGGGCTCACCACAAACACTTCGTGGCGGATGAGCTGGAAGAGGCGGCGGATCTCCCACTGCGCCATGGTGCAGAGGCGCAGGCCCGACATATGAATGAGCGCACGCAGGTTGACGGTCATGATCAGGTTCGTCCGCGTGGCGTTGGGGAAGACAAATCGCGCATCTTCGGCGGGGATCCCCGCCGCTACAAGGTCGCCGTAGAGGCCGAGCGCACCCTGGGTTGCCTCCTCGAACCGCGCACGCACTGTCTCGTCGGCCTCGGCGACGGAGCCAGGAAGCATCGTTGCCGCCTTCTTGAAGGTCACATAGCGCTGCGACTGCTGGTCGAAGGCGACACCGGCGCGATGGCGCACGAGCTGGTGGCTGAGCGTTCGGGTGACGCCGGTGATGGCGAAGGTGAAGACGATGTGCTCAATGGTGCTGCCGTGGCCTGACTCAATGACGCGGCTGACCAGCTCGCGCTGCTTCGCTGGATCGATCTCGCCCGCCTCAGCGCGGCGATAGATCTCTTCTGGTGGCAGCTCGGAGTAGCAGGTGCGGCAGGCGGTGTAGATGATCGGCACATAGGAGCGCTCGACAATCTCGCGATTCGGAAAGAGCATCGTCGCCTTCATCCCAAGGTCGTGACGACCTGGGTTCTTCGGGATCCCGCTCTTCTGCTTCTCGCTCATCTCAGTAGTAGTCCGAGCAGGAGAGGAAGTAGCCGCACTCGCAGATCATCTTGCACTTGCGATCGATCATTTGCTTCCCGCAATTGGCGCAGCAGGTCATCACCAAACCCGGGTCAATCTCTGCCACGGGCGTCGGCGCAACCGCCGCTGAGGCGCTCTCGTCACTCGTTGGGGCTGGAGCGGCCTGGTTCAACATCTGGAAGATCCTACCGCTCCGCAGGGGAGGGCGCGGCGTGCGATGCCTCCCAGGGAGCCCCTAGGCCGAGTCGCGCCCCCATGAGGAGTCGAGCCTCAGCCAGCACCATGCTCGCGGGGGTGCCACTCGGCAGTACGCGCACGACCGCAAGATCCTCGGGGCCAACGACGAGACGTCGCCGAACGAGATCCACGAGCTCTACCCAGGCATCGCCAACAAGCAGGAGTGGCCGTGCGTCACTCACCTGCAGCAGGTTCCAGGCAACGGCGATCTCGGCGAGGGTACCGATGCCGCCATCGAGGCCGATGAGCAAGTCGGCTTCGGAGAAGAGGCGCAGCCGGTCAAAGAGGTCGGCAGAATCGATGCGGCGCGTCACCGCCTCATTCGCTTCTAGGCCATCCCATGAGGTGACGGTGTAGCCGAGGACTTCGCCACCTTTTGACTTTGCGCCGCGGGATGCGGCCCCCATGATCCCCTCATAGCCGCCGGTGGCGACGGTGTACCCGGCCTCGGCAAGCGCCGCTCCAAGGTTGAAGGCGGCGACCCAGCGCGGATCGCTCTCAGGGAGGCGCGCGGAACCGTAGACGCCCACGATGAGGCGCTCAGTCATTACAGCGCGTGCCTTCGGGAGGGAGCGTGCCGCTCACCAAGAAGGTGATGGCGGCATCGTCAATGCAGGCGCTCTTCCCACCAACGGCAGTGTGTCCTTCGCCAACGAACGTCAGGAGATAGCCACTCTCGAGCAGGTCTGCCATGCGCTCGGACCAGGCATACGGGGTTGCAGGATCTCCGGTGGTACCCACCACCAAGATCGGCGCAGCGCCCGCACCGTTCACCAGGGTTGGTAGTGGATCGGCACTCTTGTATGGCCACACGCCGCAGAGCAGCCCACCTGAGGCTTGACCCGCGGCGAAGTCAGGCGCCTTGCTGGCGAACTTCTCGTAGATCGCCTTGTAGCGCGAAATCGTTGGCGTCGTTGGTGAATCGATGCAGCTGATCGCGGGGAAGGCCTCCATGATGTTTGACTTGTAGGTGCCGTCTTCCGCGCGATCGAGATATGCGTCGGCAAGAAGGGTCAACAGGTATCCGTCGCCCTCACTCGCACCAGCGAGCCCCTGCACGGCGTAGTCCCAGTAGTCGCGGTTGTAGAGCGTCATCACAATGCCGGTCCAGGCGAGGACTGAGTTCAGCTTGCGACCATCTTCAAGTTCGATCGGCTTGTCATCTAGGTTGTTCATGAGGGTGTCGAAGGCGGCACGCGATTTACCCCCGCCAAATGGGCAGGCGGCATCGGCATCGCACCAAGCGAAGAGGCGATCGAGCGCTCCTTGAATGGAGACTCCCTGTTCGCCGTACTCCGACTCATCAGTCGGCGCCATGTCAACGGCGCCATCAAGAATGAGGTGACCGGTCGACGTGGGGAAGAGGGTGGCGTAGACGGCGCCGAGGGCGGTGCCATAACTGAATCCGAGGTAATCCAGCTTCGGCACGCCGAGGCCGACGCGGATGCTCTCCATGTCACGCGCCGATGCAGTGGTGCCGATGTAGGCGAGCATCTCGCCGGTGCCCGCCTTGCACTTATCCGCGAACCACTGCGCGTCGTTCAGTGCTGCGGCCCAATCCGTTGCAGTCGGCTTATTCGGAATGCCAGGCGTGGCAGCCCAATCATCCATCTCCGTGTCGCTGAGGCACTCGACTGGTGCGCTGCGATTGACGCCGCGCGGATCCCACGAGACGAGGTCGAAGCGATTACCGATCTCAGCAGGAACAACGCCGCGTCCTGACTCAGCAAGGATGTTGATCCCCGATGCACCAGGGCCTCCAAAGTTCAGGAGGAGTGGGCCAACCTTGTTCGCCTGGTCGGCGGCGGGGAGGAGGGCGACGGCAAGTTCAATCGTCGGGCCATCAGGCGTCAGGTAGTCGCGCGGCACGGTGATGGTGGCGCAGAGGAGCTCTGGGTTGCCGCCGGTAACAGGATCGGTAACGGGGCAGCTCTGCCAGTCGATCGTGCCGCTGGGGATGAAGCTGGCGGTTGGGCTCGGTGAGCTGCTGACCAGATCTCCACAAGCACTGGTCGCGAGGGCGACAGCGAGGAGCGCGACGATCGCGAGACGGGTGCGGCTCTCTGTGACCGTGCGCATCGGTGGCCTCCTCTTTGTTTCGCCTCTTTGATCAGTTGTAGCAGAACGCCCCAGCCGCCAGAGGCGACCGGGGCGTGGTCTGCACGAGGTTCCGCGTTAGATCAGCTGCAGCCGCTCGTCGTGCCGCAGGTCATGCACTTGTAGCAGGCTGCATTGCGCACCATGATTGCGCCGCACTCCATGCACGCCGGTGCATCGGACTGGTTCTGGAAGCCGAGCCCGGCGACCGCCAGCACACCGCCCGTTGCCGCAGGTGCGGCTGGAGCAGCTACTGGCGCTGGGGTGCTAATCGCGACGGGAGCCGAGACCGACCCCGTTGCGCTGCCGCCCTTGCCGCAGGTGCAGTTCGGACCGCACGACTCCACCGCACCCACGCGAACCGTGGCTGGGAGGGCGCCGAGGACCGGACCACCATCGGTGCGCTCCTGCAGGCCGAGGATCTCGCGATCGCCGGCTGGCAGGAAGCGGCTTCCGAGGTAACGGAAGACGTAGTCCACGATCGACTTCGCCAGTGGGATCTCGGCATTGCCGGTGAATCCGCTTGGCTCGAATCGCACGTGGGCGAACTTGTTGACCAGGTCACGGAGTGGCACGCCGTACTGGAGCGCCACGCTGACGGAGGTCGCGAAGCTGTCGACGAGGCCGCTCACGGTGGAGCCCTCCTTCGCCATCTTCAAGAAGATCTCACCCGGCTGACCATCCTCGTAGAGACCGACCGTGAGGTATCCCTCCTGGCCTGAGATCTCGAAGCGATGGGTGATTGCGGTGCGCTCCTTTGGCAGGCGTCGTCGCGCTGCACCGGCACCAGGCAAGATCGCAGAGGCGACTTCGGCAATTGCCGCTTCGTCCTTCTTCTTGCTGGTGTTGAGCGGCTGCGAGCGCTTCGAGCCGTCGCGATAGATCGCGATCGCCTTGAGGCCAAGCTTCCAGCCCTGCAGATAGACGCTCTCAATCTCTTCGGCGGTGGCAGCCTCTGGCATGTTCACCGTCTTGGAGATTGCGCCGGAGAGGAACGGCTGCGCCGCCGCCATCATGCGCACGTGGCCCATGTACTGGATGGAGCGCTGGCCATTCTTCGCCTTGAAGGCGCAGTCGAAGACGGAGAGGTGCTCGTCCTTGAGGCCTGGGGCACCCTCGATCGTCTCCTGCTCGTCGATGTACTTGAGGATCGCGGCGACCTGCTCAGCGTTGTAGCCGAGCTTGACGAGCGCCTCTGGGACCGTCTGGTTGACGATCTTGAGGAAGCCTTCACCGACGAGCTTCTTGTACTTGATCAGGGCGATGTCTGGCTCGATGCCGGTCGTGTCGCAGTCCATCATGAACGCGATCGTTCCGGTTGGCGCCAAGACCGACACCTGTGCGTTGCGGAAGCCGTGCTTCGTGCCGAGGTCGAGTGCTCGATCCCAGGCATCGGTTGCCGCCTTGGCCAGGTCCTTCGGCAGCGTTGCCGTTGGGATCTGGTACGAGGCGTCACGGTGCTTGCCGATCACGCGAAGGAACGGCTTCTCGTTCTTCTTGTACTCAAGGAACGGTCCGCCGTGTGCCGCCGCCGTCTCGGCTGACTGCACGTAGGCCTCGCCGGTCATGATCGAGGTGATCGCGCCTGCGTAGGCGCGGCCCTCGTCGGAGTCGTACGCCAAACCGCGGCTCATCAAGAGCGCGCCGAGGTTGGCGTAGCCGAGCCCGAGTGGGCGGAAGCGGTGGCTGTTCTCGTCGATCATCGGCGTTGGGTACGACGAGTTGTCCACGAGGATCTCCTGCGCGAGCAGGGTCAGCCGCGAGGCGTACTTGAAGGACTCCACGTCGAACTCGCCATCTGGGCGCACGAACTTCATGAGGTTCAGTGAGGCCAGGTTGCAGGCGGTGTCGTTGAGGAACATGTACTCCGAGCACGGGTTCGACGCATAGATGCGGTCCGTGTTCGACGACGTGTGCCAATCATTGATCGCCGTGTCGTACTGAATGCCAGGGTCGCCGCAGACCCACGCAGCCTCCGCCATCTTGCGGAAGACTTCGCGTGCCTTGAGCGTCTCTACCGGCTCGCCGCCAACAACGGCGCGTGTCTGCCACGTGCCATCGCTCTCAACAGCCTGCATGAACTCGTCGGTGACGCGCACCGAGTGGTTCCCGTTCTGGAAGAAGATCGAGCCGTAGGCTTCGCCGGTGAAGCTGGCGTCGTAGCCGGCTTCAATGAGTGCCCAGGCCTTCTTCTCTTCGCTGACCTTGGAGTCGATGAACTGCTCGATGTCAGGGTGCTGCACATCGAGGATCACCATCTTCGCGGCGCGGCGCGTCTTGCCACCGGACTTCACAACACCAGCGAAGGCGTCAAAGCCCTTCATGAACGAGACAGGGCCAGAGGCGGTGCCACCACCGCTCATCTTCTCTTTTGCGCTGCGGATCGGGGAGAGGTTGGAACCTGCACCCGAACCGAACTTGAAGAGCATCGCCTCGGTCTTCGCGAGGTCCATGATTGATGACATCGAATCCTGCACACCATTGATGAAGCAGGCCGAGCACTGTGGGCGCTTCTCAACGCCAACGTTGAACCAGACTGGTGAGTTGAAGGCCATCTTCTGGTTGACGAGCAGGTGGGTCAGCTCGGCAATAAAGGCGGCGCGGTCCTCATCGGACTTGAAGTAGTGCTGCTGCTCAGCCCACGCATCAATCTGACCGGCTACACGACCGATCAGCTGGCGAACGCTCGTCTCGCGCTCTGGGCTGCCAATGTGGCCACGGAAATACTTCGAGACCACAACGTTGGTGGCGAGCTGTGACCATGAGGCGGGCACCTCAACGTCCTTCTGCTCGAAGACGCTCTTACCGCTCTCGTTGCCGATGGATGCGGTGCGGGTCTCCCACTGAATCTCGTCGTATGGGTGCGTACCAGCGGTGGTCCAACGTCGATCCCAGGCAAGTCCCTTTGTGCCCTTGCCATCAAAGCTCAACGGTGGCAACGGCTGCGCCGTTGACTTCTCGATCGTTGCCTTTGTTGCTGCCTTCGCAGCGTCCACCAAGCCGGCCATGTTGCTCTCCCTCTTCTGCCTCGAAATGTGAGGCCCACCATCTCTGTTCCCAACCAACGATTGGGCGCACAGAGCCCCTGCCGTGTAGCAGCGGGAGACGAATCCTATGTCCCCTGTGGTGTGGCGTCAATCCCCCAACCACAACATATGGTGGTGTTACAGGCGAGTGTTACCGCACATGTTGTGGTTTGGCTGCATTTGGCCTTTGTTACAAAATCTGCCGCACGGAACACGCGCGGCCCACGCTCAGGCGGGGCGATCCGGCGAGGGAGGGGGCTTTGTTACAGCCCCGAGTAGGTGTGGAGGCCGGTGAACCAGAGGTTCCCGGAGTAGGTCAGCAGGACCGCCACAAACCCGATCACCAAGAGGAGGGCGGCGGGTCGACCCTGCCAGCCGCGCTGGCTGCGGGCGTGGAGGTAGACGGCGTAGATCAGCCAGGTGGCGAGGGCCGACGTCTCCTTTGGATCCCACCCCCAGAAGCGACTCCAGGCGATGGAGGCCCAGATTGACCCAAGGATGAGCATTCCGGCAAAGAGAGGGAAGGCAACAGTGACGGCGCGGAAGGCAACCAGGTCGAGGCGCTTTGCCGGTGGCAGCCAACTGTATCGATCGGTGTCGCCTTGGAGTAAGTAGGCAACACCTGCCGCGAAGGCGAAGGCAAAAATGCCGTAGCTGAGCATCGCCATACCAACATGAATAGTGAGAAGAAACGGATGCTGGAGTGCTGGCACCAAATCAACTACCGCATTCGGCAACGTAGTCGCGTACGCGAGCAGAGCGAGCGCCACACCGTAGGCGATGGTGCTCAGCGCTGGTAGACGCCGCTTGCGATCAAAGACGATCGCTGCGGCGCAGATACCGAAGGCAAACGAAATCGTGAACTCGTAGAGATTCCCCCATGGCCCGCGTCCCACAACGATGGCACGTGTGATGAGCGCAACGCCCAGTGATCCGGTTGCGATGACGGCGAGTGCCGCTGCGATCGAACTGATCGTGCTTGACGATTCGGCGGCCGTCGGCGCGCCGCCATCAAGTTGCTCAGCGAGGTTGCCGCGCATTGATGCTGCGGCAGTCGCGAGTCGTGGCGTAACGGCGCGGTCGCCTTGAGCTACGAGAACAAGATGTACGACATAGAGGGCGAATGCGCCGACGAGGGCAATGGCTCCAACAACGACGAGATAGAAGGAGAGCGTCGCCACTTAGGCGCGAGCCGCGCCGCCAGGAGGCGGTCCAGCGGGGCGCTCTACGGCGATCAGCGTTCGGGCGCGTAGCTCGAGGCCGCAGGCGTCGCAGGTGCTGCGCTCCGCCACTCGAACTGCGAGGCAGCTCGGGCAGGCGATCAAGAGCGGCTCGCCGCGGAGCGAGCGGGTGCTGCCATTCGGATAGATGGCCGCCTCACTGGCGGCGTACGGGCGCCCGGCGGGGAAGTGCGGTCGCCCATCGGCTCCGAGCGGAGCGGGGGTGGGGAGGGGTGCGCCGATCTTGAGCTGCGCTCCACGCTTAGTGATGCCGACCAGCGCCCAGATGCCACCCGTGGAGAGGAGCCAGAGCAGGACGAGGGGGGCGATAAAGAGCGGGAGCAGGCCGATCAGCGCCGCCCAGTCGGGGGTGACAAAGGCTGGGACGATCGTGCTCAGCCAGGCGAAGAACCCGGCAATCGCTGCGGCAATTTCACTCATGGTTTGATCCTAGCGGGGGCGCGGCGGACGCGTTGAAGGGCCACGTTTCTGCGTCGCCCCACGCCCTGGACGCCAGCGTCGTTCGGCGTCGCCCTCATCTTTGCTTGGAGCCGCGCGCCGCGGACCGGATCCGCCGATGCTTGGGGGGCGTGCGCCCGTTCCAGCAAGGGGGGCACGCGGCGGGCCGCCGATGGCGTCGCGGAAGTAGCGGGCGCTGACGACGGAGGTGCCGAGGGCCGTGCACCGTGCGGCTAAGCCGCGGTCATCTGTAATGACAACGATGCGGTCGGCCGAGCCAGGATCTGGCGCGCCGATCGCCTCCACGATCTGGTCATCGGCGGAGCGGGCACCCCCATCACGGAAGACCTCAATCGCGACCCCTTGGGTGATGATCCGGCGCAGCGTCGCCTCGAGGTTGTTGAGGCGCCCCTCATCCCGGCCACCGACGAGGTTGTTGCCGTCTACCAGCAGGCGCTTCGCGTTGCGTAGGGTGACGCGCTCCTGATCTACCATCGCCTCATGCTCCTTTGTGTTGACCTTGATGGGGTTGTCTACCGCGGCAGTGAGCCGGTCCTTGGCGTCGGCCCGCTCCTTACCGAGCGCGTGGCCGGCGGCGACCGCGTGATCTACGTCACCAACAACAGCTTCCTGCGCCGCGTTGAGTATCGCTCACGCATCGAGGCGTGTGGTGCGCCCCTCTCAACGCACGGCATCATCACCGCCGCCTCAGCCGTCGCGCAGCACTTTGTTGACGCGGGCTATCGCCACATCTTGGTCTACGGGGCAGAGGGGCTCGCCGCCGAGCTGCGCGACGCTGGGCTCGACGCCTGCCGTACCGCCGAATTCGACGGACCTGAGTCGCTCGCGGTGTGGGGAGTGGACGCGGTGACGGTGGGACTTGATCGTGAGTCCGATTGGCACGACCTCGCCGTTGCTACCGACGCCGTACGCGCTGGTGCTCCACTGATCGTGCCGAATCGCGACGCTAACTACCCAGACCCTGGTCGCCTCGTGCCGGGCACGGGTGCAGCGGTGGCGGCGCTCGAGGCGGCGACGGGGGTGCGCGCGATGGCGATTGGGAAGCCGGCCCCCGACCTGCTGCTGCAAGCGGCGGCCCTCGACGGGAGCGACATTCGCGACGCGATCATGATCGGCGACTCTCCCGCGACCGACATCGCTGCCGCCAATGCGGCGGGGTGTCGCTCCATTTTGCTAATGACGGGCGTTGGTGCCGGCGTTGGCGCGGTGCAGATCGGCGATCTACCGGCGGCGCAGCGGCCAACCTGGGTTGCGGGTGATGCGGCGGAGATGGCGGGCATCCTTGCTTCCGCGACAGCGAGCGGAGCTGCACGTGGCTAACAGCTTCCTTGACCTCTGGCGCGCAGCGGGCCGGGAGCGCCACGCAGGGAAGACGGGGTCGCTCCCCGCCCCACTCGACCGACTGAACGGCGAAGCGTTGGCGGCACGCGACGGCGCACACCCACTCGCATTCCTTACTGGTGCGGAACTCCTTACCCCGTGCACCGACGCGCTCTCGGGCTCGATAGAGGTGACACCTGGGAGCCTGGTCGGTGGTGAGATTCATGCTCGCCTTCGCGTTCGTGCGACCAAAGAGATTAAGGCGCGAGGGACGCGCGTCTCTGTAAAGGGACACCTGGTGCGCGAGGTCACGCAAATGCAGACACAGAAGAACGGCGATCAGGAAATCACCACAACTTGGGTTGAAGTGCTTGCCACCGAGTTCGCCAACGTGCCACTGATGGAGATCGCCGTGCCGGCAACGCTGGCCCCGGGCGACGAGATCGACCTCAAGATCCTTGCTCCCGCTCCAAAACTCGGGCCACCCTCTGTGCATCTCGGTGCCTACATGGTCGTGTGGACGCTCCAGGTGGAGTGGGATATCGCTGCAGGCGGTGACGAGCGCGTGGCCGCCGTGGTCAACGTTGCGCAGAACCCAGACCTGCTGCGCTCCGGTGTGATGTCGCTTGGGCCGTCGGCAATGATGGCCGCCTGGTCCGAGGGCGAGGTCTCCATGGATGTTGAACCGGCACCACCGATTGCTCCGGGTAGCGCGCTGCAGGTGAACGTTCGTTGGCCGAGCGCCTCTGGTGGCCGCGGCGCACGTGTCGAACTGTATGTTGAGGTGAAGATGGCGCCGGACGTGCGCATCGCCGCAGCAGAGTTGCAGACGAGTGACCTAGCGAAGGGGAGCCTTGTCACCTTTGAGATTCCGAGTGACGCCCCACCCGTGTTTGACGGAGTTAAGGGAGCGCAGTTGACGGTGCGTTATCGCATTCGGGTGCTCATTGATCGACCGATGCGCAGCGACCTTGCTGCGGAGCGCAACGTGGTGATCGGCTAAGCGACGCTGCGCAACGCCGTCACGGCGATGCTCGTTCCGAATCCGATAATGAGCATCTGACCAACGATGCGCGTCGCGGTGACCGCGCGCTCTGGAAGGATGCGACCCGCCGCCGCGCCAATCCCTCCCAACAAGAGTTGCCACGAGAGGCTTGCCCCCGCGGCACCAACCGTGAAGGCGACGGCGTTCAACGGATCACTTCCGAGACCGGGGAGCCCGATGGCGAGCGCCAGGAAGTAGAGGATCGTTGCAGGGTTGATGGCAGTGAGGGCGATAAAGCGCAGGTAGAGCTGTCGGGCGCTCCCGCGCACGCGCGGATCGGTAGCCGCATCGGCGCTGGTGCTTGAGGTGCGCAGCGAGAGGAGTCCGCGCACCCCGATCGAGATCAGAATCCCGCCAGAGAGGATCTGAAGGGGGACGAGGGCAACGGCAAGGAGCTGGTTCAGGAGACCGCCAACCACGAGCGCCAGCGAGCAGAAGAGGAGGTCAACCGTCGCCGCACCTGCGCCGGCGGCAAAACCGCGGCGGAGGCCACCGATCATCCCCGTCTCAATGATGAGTACGGCGATCACGCCGACAGGAACAGCGATTGCGTAGCCTGCAAATACACCCGCGAGCAGTGCGTCAAACATCGGCGCATCATAGAGTAGAGCGGTGACCCGAAGGGGTCCCTGAAGGAAAAAGGGAGGTTTTATGGCGCGAGTCTTTCTCACCGGTGCAACGGGATTCGTGGGGAGCCACGTGCTCCCAGCGCTCCTCAGCGCGGGACACTCCGTGACGGCACTCGTACGCAGCGATGCACGAGCGACGGCGCTTCTGGCACGCGTTGCCGCCTCCCCAGGAAAACTGGAAACCAGGATTGGAACGGTGAACGATCGCGCGTCGCTCGACGCAGCGATGGCTGGCTGCGACGCGGTGGTGCACCTTGTGGCACTACCACGCGACTGGAACGACGGCGCCGACCTTGAGCGCGTCAATGCCGTTGGTACCGCCACCATCGTGGCGGCGGCTGAGGCTGCCGGCATCACACGCTTTATTCATCTCGGCGCACTCGGCGTGCAGGAGCGAACAGAGTTGCACTACGCCAGCTCCAAGGCGCGCGGCGAAGGCTTCGTTCGCGCCTCATCCCTCGACTGGACGATCCTCAAGCCGAGCCTGATCTGGGGTGAGCGCGACGGCTTCTTCAACATCGTTGCGGCACTCGTCAAGATTCCCGCACCCGCTGTGCCAGTTCCTGGCAACGGGAAGAGCCGCTTCCAGCCGGTTTGGGTTGGCGACGTGGCTCGGGCCATCGTGCAGGTGCTCGACACGCCGAAGGGGAGCATCAAGGCCTCCTTTGAACTCGGCGGTCCGCGCTACTGGACATACGCCGAGATCACGCGCGAGGTGGCGCGTGCACTTGGGAAGCGCCGTCTCATCGTCCCAATGCCAGTACCGCTGATCACGCTGGTGGCGCGCGTCTCTGAGGCGATTCGCCTCCCGTTCCCCGTTGCAACAGATCAGTTGCGCCAGTTGGCACTAGATAACATCGGCGCTACGGATGCGGTCGAGCGCGAGCTCGGGTTCACCCCGGTCGATATGGGTGGCCGACTCGGCTACCTGAGGCGCAAGATCAGCAAGCAGTAGGCGTCAGAGGCGCGAGGAGGATCAGATGCGGATCATCATCTCAGCCAAGAGCGCTGCGGCCAAGGCGGGCGTCTTGGTCACCCCAGTCTTTAGCGATCAGCTCGACGCGCCGCATCTTCGTGAGGCTGACAGCAAGAGTGGCGGACGCATCGCTGCCCTGCGCGCAATCGGCGAGGGGACTGGAAGCCGCTACAGCTGCACGTTAACGAGCGCTGGCCGCCTTCCCGCTGATCACCTGCTTCTCGTCGGTGCCGGTGCTCGCGCCGACTTCGGACGACAGGAACTGCAGCGCTGGGCCGCAGCCGCAACGCGCCGCCTTGCCGGACGCAAGGTCACACGTCTCGCCATCGATGCCACTGGCATCATTGCTGCGCTGACCAGCACATCACCGGCACTTCGTGCCGAGGGTGGCGCATCGTTCGGCGCGGGCCTCTCTGCGAACGCTACAAAGCAGAGTGATGCTGCGGTGATCGCCGTCGACTTCATTGTGCGCGGCGTGATTGACGGCTCCTTCCATGAAGGTGTCGGTGGGAAGAGCGTGATTGAAGCGCAACCTGCCGCGCTTACGGTGCTCGAAATCATCGTGCCAAGTAGCACTGATCTTGCCGCCGCACACGAAGGTGCTCGCCGTGCGGAAATCATTGCAAGCGGTGTCGTGCGCACGCGACGCTGGTCCAACTATCCGGCGAACGAGATGCCGCCCCTCGGCATTGCCGAAGAGGCGCGCGATCGCGCACGCGCCGTTGGCTTGCGCGCCACGATCATCACCGCCACACAGTTGCAGCGCATGGGCGCCGGCATGTTGATTGCGGTCGGTAAAGGGTCGAAGAATCCTCCCTGCCTTGTTGTGCTCTCTGGCGGTAAGCCTGGCGCGAAAGATCCGCTCGGCCGACGCCTCGCGATGGTCGGTAAGGGCGTCTGCTTTGATACCGGTGGCATTTCGTTGAAGCCACCCGCCGAGATGGAAGAGATGAAGCACGACAAGAACGGCGCGATCGCGGTCCTTGAAGCTGCAGCAACAATTGCGCAACTTGACCCAGGTCGTCCGATCCACGCCGTCGCGGCGTGTGTTGAGAACATGCCGGGCGGAAATGCCACGCGACCAGGTGACGTGGTGACCGCCCTCAACGGGAAGCGTGTCGAGATCACTAACACTGATGCCGAAGGGCGCCTCATCCTTGGCGACGCGCTGCACTACGCGGAGCGTGAGCTCGGCGCCACGCATCTCGTAGATGTGGCAACGCTTACCGGCATCGCCTATGCCGCATACGGCGGTGAGGTTGCCGCTACCTGCGGCACCGATGCAGGGTTCCTTGATGAGTTCCACCTCGCCGCGCGCCGTGCAGGGGAGGTCTACTGGCCGTATCCACTGGCAGAGGCCTACGTGAAGAACATGTCGACCTGGTCGGCCGACTTCCAGAACTCGGGCTCGCGTGAGGCATCACTGGTTCGTAGCGGCCTCTTCCTGCGCGAATTCGTGACCGTGCCGTGGGTGCATCTCGATATCGCAGGGACCGCCTATCGACGCGGCGTTGCCCCATTCGCCGGTCGCGGCTCCACGGGGGCGGCACATACCTCCCTCGTTGAGCTGGCTATGGGGGGTGGCGTCCGCCGCTGAGTCTGATACTCTGCTCCTAGCGGAGGAGAGGAGGTCATACATGGATCACTCGCCTGCGCCGACGCACCACACACGCTCCTGGCGTGCCCGACTCAGCGCCCTGCTCACCATCCCCCTCCTTATTGTTGGCCTCGGCTTGGCACAGGCTGGACCGGTTCGCGGCGACCCTCTCGATGACGCCCTCGCCCAACAGAAGGCGCTCGCCGCACAACTCGCCGCCCAGCAGAAGGCCCTCAACGCACTGATCGCCCAACAGGGCGCCCTCACCGCGCAGCTCGCCTCAACGAGTGCCGCCCTCGCAAAGAACACCGCAACGCTGACCAGCATTACGACCCAGGTGGCCCAGCTCTCAACCGCTGTGTCGCAGGCACAAGTTGGCCTGAACAACCTCAATGCTGCGGTGAATGCACTCGACGCGGAGATCAGTCGACTGGTGAAGGCGCAACAGGCGAAGGCCCGTGACCTTGCGGCACGACAGGCAATCTTGGCCTCTCGCATTCGCGAGGCGTACATCGCCGACCAGACACCGCCACTCTGGATTTTGCTCTCTGGGCAGAGCTTTACCGACATCCTGCTCGACATCGCCGGATTTAACGCCCTCGGCGCAGAAGATGTGAAGCTCGCCGACGGCATCAGCCGTGATGCGGCGCGCCTTGCGGCGATTGAGAATCAGGTCCGTGCGAATCGTGCCGAAACAGAGAAGCTTCGCGCCTCTGCGGCAAAGCAGAAGGCGGCACTCGACAAGCAGGTGTCGCTGCTGAACGCCGCCAAGGCGAGACTCGCCGCCGCGATCGCTGCCCAGAAGAAGGCGATTGCTGCGCAGAAGGCGGCAATGGACAAGGTGATTGCCGACAAGAAGAGGCTTGCCGCCGCCGTCGCTGCCCTGAAGGCGGAAGAGGCACGCGTCACCGCAACCGTGAATGCGCTCCTCAAAGGCCAGTTCGGCTCTGGTCTTCCGACCGTCTACCAAGGCGGCTGGACATGGCCGATCCTGCACAACGGTTCCGGCTTCGTGAAGCCGGTCGGTGGAACTCGCCCCTACATTTCGCAGAAGTTTGGTTGCGTGAGCTGGAAGATTTACCCGAAGAGCTCAACCTGTCCGAAGGCGTATCCATACCTGCACAACGGTGTAGATATTGCCGCCGCACCTGGCACGCCACTCTATGCGGCCGCGAGCGGCAAGGTGATGATCGCCGGCATCTGTAGCTACTGCGTCGTGTGGAAGGGGATGCGTCCACTCGCCTGGATCTGGATTGCCCATACAAAGAGCATGGTTTCGATCTACGGCCATATTGGAGACGGGAAGGTTTCGAGTCAGCCGAAGTGGCGCGTGAAGGCGGGTGAGTATGTGGCGGCTGGCCAGTTGATTGGCTTTGTTGGCTCAACGGGGAACGTTACAGGGCCCCACCTCCATCTCTCGCTCCTACAGAACGGCAAATACGTCTGTATTCAGAAGTACCTACCTGGGGGAGCCTGTTCTGCGTACTGACCGCACCGTTGCGGTGATCCTCGCCGGCGGCGAGGGGAACCGGCTGGGCGTTCTCTCGGGGGTTCGCGCAAAGCCCGCCGTACCATTCGGCGGCAAGTATCGAATCATTGACTTCACCCTCTCAAACTGCGTCAACAGCGGCATTGATGATGTGCTCGTACTCACGCAGTACAACCCTCGGTCGCTGACCGACCATATCGGGCGCGGACGCGCTTGGGATCTCGACCGCACGATCGGCGGCGTGCGACTCCTTCAGCCGCAGGTTGGCCGCGGCAATACGGCGAGCTGGTACAGCGGTACGGCGGACGCGGTACTGCAGAACCTTCGTGAAGTTGTGGCGAGCGGCGCCGATACCGTTCTCGTGCTCGCTGGCGACCACATCTACAAGATGGACTACGAACGCTTCCTCACCGCCCATCGACGCAGTGGTGCCGACGTAACCGTCTCCGTGCGCGAGGTGAGCCTCGATGATGCGCGCCGCATGGGGGTCGTTGACACAGACGAGCGGAGTCGCATCACGGGATTTCAAGAGAAGCCGAAGCGACCGACCAGTCGTCTCGCCAGCATGGGGATCTATGCCTTCACCACCGATGCGCTGGCCGCATGGCTTGATGTGGCACGCCCCGACTTCGGTGCCGACGTGCTGCCCGCCATGGTTGCCGGTGGCGCAAAGGTGATGGCCCACCGCTTCCGGGGCTACTGGCAAGACGTGGGGACCCTCCCCGCATACTTCGACGCGAACATGGCACTCCTTGAGGCGAAGCCCGAGCTTGACCTGTATGAGCGCGATTGGCTGATCCTCACCCGGTCCGAGGAGCGCGCCCCCGCGCGCATCGGTGCGGATGCACGGGTCGAGCGTTCGATGATCTCGCACGGCTGCGTGATTGAGGGGATCGTGGAGCGCAGCGTCCTGTCACCAGGCGTGCACGTTGGGCGCGGCGCGATTGTGCGCGACAGCATCGTGATGTTTGATGCCGTGATTGGCCCAGGCGCCGTCATTGATCACGCCATTATCGACAAAGAGGTGCGCATTGGGCGCGACGCACAGGTTGGCGTTGGTGAGCTGCCAGGTGCGCCGAACCGCGCGAACCCCGAAATGCTTGCGACCGGACTCGTCGTTATTGGGAAACAGGCCGAGGTGCCCAGCGGCGCATCGGTTGGCCGCAACGTGTTGGTGGATGGTGAGGCGAGCCCGAGCGATTGGCCTGACAGTGGCGCAGTGAAGGCTGGTGCAACGATCAAGGCTGGGCGCACCTGGAACCAGCGCCGCACGGCGCGGTAGCCGCGTGACACTCCTGAAGGTCGCAGCAATTCCGGCGCTGCTTGAACGGTTCGGCGTTGCGACCCCCGAGCCGCATCGGCGTGATGACGCAACCGTGTGGGACCTTGAGCTCGACGGCGAGCGTCGCCGCGCCTTGCGCCTCTCACTGATTCACGACGCACGCCCGGGTGGCGTCATTGTGGTGTGGGCGCATCTGGCGCCGCCACTCGGTGACGGTCTGCGCAAGGCGTATCGCCGCCTCTTGGAGTGGAACGACAAGTACCTCTTTGCGAAGTTCGGCATTGCCGAAGATGGTCGGCCGGTCCTCAGCATCGAGCTGCGTGCGGAACAGGCAACGGAGAACGATGTGGTGGAGGCGCTCGCCCGCACGGTGCTGATCGCCGATCGACTCCTCGATGAGACCGCGGCATGGATCTGGATCGGTGGTCGGATCCCCGCCGACGACGGTTCTCCGCGGCGGAACCAGGCCCTCTTGCGCGCCGTCCCCGATCTCGCCGATCGTCTGGAGGGGTAGCCTCCGACCTCTCGCGGCAGGGCTATGCTTCGCCTATGGCTGAACTTGATCGCCCCACGCGACCCGTCCCACGGCCGCTCCCTGCGCTCTTGACCGGCGAGAACGCCGATGTCTACTTCCTGCGCTCCGAACGCGTGCTGGCTGGTGATGGGCGCAATCCTGTCGTCACGATGGAGGTCTTCTGTCGCCGCGCTGGCGCGACCCTCTGCGGAATTGATGAGGCGAAGGGGCTCCTCTCCTTGGCGCTCGAAGCCGATGCCGCCGCTGGCAACGCAACGGTCTGGGCGCTGAAGGATGGCGATCTCATTGAGGCGAAAGAGGTCGTCTTGCGCATTCGCGCGCCGTACCAGTCAATCGCACGCTTTGAGACCGCGTACTTGGGGATGATGGCGCACGGCACCGGGTGGGCGACCGCCGCCCGCGCCATCGTCGACGCCGCTGCACCGACGCCCGTCATCGCCTTTGGTGCGCGCCACGTGCATCCAAACATTGCCGATCGTCTTGACTACGCTGCGATCATCGGCGGCGCAACCAGTGCGTCGACGACGGCAGGGAGCTCGCGCGCTGGTCGACTTCCGGTTGGCACCATGCCGCATGCGCTCGTGTTGCTCTACGGCGACACAGTCGAAGCAGCACTCGCCTTTGATCGCCAGATTGAACCTGACGTTCCTCGCATTGTGCTCGTTGACACCTTCCGTGATGAGTCCGAGGAGTCGGCGCGCGTCGCTGCCGCACTCGGGAGCAAACTTGGTGGGGTTCGCCTCGATCGCGCGAGTGAACTTGGCGGCGTTACCCCTGCCCTCGTTGCAGAGGTCCGCGCCGCGCTTGACGCTGCCGGCGCAACGGCGGCACAGATCGTCATCTCGGGCGGCCTCTCGCTGGAGCGCATCGCCGAATTCAAGGCGGCAGGGTCACGCGTGGACACCTATGCCGTTGGGAGCGCGATCTCGGGCGTCCGGCCGATCGACTTCACCGCTGACATTCATGAGATCGATGGGCAGCCGATTGGGAAGCGCGGGCGGCCGTCGGGGACCACGACATCGCCGCGGCTCCGCGAGGTTGATCTCGCCGCTTGGCGTGCGGCGCTCGCCCCAGCGACCCGCTAGGATCTGGCGGTGAGCCTGACCATTGAAACCCCAGGAGCCGAGGCCCGAGATGTCTTGACGCAGGTCGAGGCTGCCGCTCGGGCAGCTGCCGTTTCCGATGTCCGCTATGCGCTCCGACTCGATCTCGCCGCGAACGCGGCAACCTTCCGTGGGCACATCGTTACGCGCTTCTCTCTCGCCGCTGGGCAGGCTGGCCCGGTCTTCCTCTGCTTCCGCGGACGCACCATTCACAGCCTCACGCTGAATGGCGTGGCCATTGAGTCACCTGAATGGAACGGGTATCGCCTCACGCTGCCAGCCGCCCGACTGAAGGCGGGCGCCGAGAACCTCCTTGAGGTGTCCTTTGAGAATGCCTACGACACTGGTGGCGATGGCGTCTTCCGCTTTATTGATCCCGAAGATCAGAACGAGTACGTCTACACGAACTTTGAGCCGTACGAGGCGCATCGCATGGCGCCGCTCTTCGATCAACCTGATATCAAGGCGAAGCTCTCACTGACGATCGCCGCCCCCACTGCCTGGCAGGTCTTTGGGAATGGCGCTGAGACTGAGGTCAGCCCAGAGGGCCCTGGCGGCACGCTCCACACCTTTGCCGAGACCCCGCCGCTTGCGAGTTATCTCTTTGCCTTCGCCGCGGGGCCATTCGTTGGGAAGCGCTTCGAGGTGGCGATTCCAGGCCGCGCCACCCCGGTGCAGGTCGGCCTCTGGTCGCGTGGATCTCTAGAGAAGCACCTCTCGTACGACCTCTTCCAGAAGATGACGAGCCAAGCGTTCACCTACTTCGGTGAACTCTTCGGTCGCGAATATCCGTTCGAGAAGCTCGACCACGTCTACTGCCCAGAGTTCAACACTGGCGCCATGGAGAACGTCGGCCTCATCACCTATACCGAGCGCTACATCTTCCTGAGCACGCCAACGCCAAGCGACGTGACCGATCTCGCCGAGGTGGTCTTCCACGAGATCGCCCACATGTGGTTTGGCAATCTGGTCACGATGCGCTGGTGGGACGACCTCTGGCTCAACGAATCATTCGCCACCTACGCCGCGGCCCTCTGCCTGACTGAAGGGTCGGAGCACACGACCGCCTGGCAGGAGTTCAACGTGCAGCTGAAGCGCTGGTCGCTGGTTGAAGACGACTCGCCAACGACGCACCCAATCGCGGGCACCGTCGCCGACACGGATCAGACCTTCTTGAACTTTGATGGAATCACCTACGGCAAGGGTGGCGCGGTCCTGAAGCAGCTCGGCGCACGGCTCGGACGCGCCGGATTCTCTGCAGGTCTACGCCTCCACTTCCAGCGACACGCGTTTGGCAACGCCACCCTCGCCGAGTTCCTCGCCTCACTTGAAGAGGGGAGTGGCGTCTCGCTCGCCGACTGGTCAGCAGAGTGGCTGCGTACCAGTGGGCCCAACCGACTCAGCGCGCTGATTACCCCAAGCGCGAACGGCACCATCGGCAACCTGACGGTCATCCAAGAGGTTGTCTCGGGCGACAACGTGTTGCGTGAGCACCTGCTGCGCGTCGCGCTCCTCTATCCCGGCGATGGGCAGATGGTCACCATTGAGCCTCACGAGGCCCTGGTGACGGGGGCACGCACCGACGTGCCGAGCGCCGCCGGGCGGCCACTCCCACTGGCGGTGATCCCAAACCACGATGACCTCGCCGTCGGCAAGCTTGGCCTCGACGAGGCAACACTCCGCTTCGCTGAGGCGCGACTTGAGGCGATCCCTGACGGGCTCCTGCGCCAGCTCACCTGGATGGCGATCTACGAGCTCGTGCGTGACGGTCGATATCCGGCGGCGCGATACGCGCAGCTGCTCATCGATCGCCTGCCACACGAAGTCGACTCCTCAATTGTGCAGGGCGTTGTGGAGTCAACACTCGGCGGCCTCCTTCTGCGCTATCTCCCTGATGGCGAGCGCGAGCGCTGGGGGAGCCTCATCGTCGATGCCGCACGTGCCCGCCTCGCCCGCGGCGGCAGTGAGGGGATGCGCATTGTCTGGTCGCGCGTCATGGTGATGGCCTCGGTCACGCCCCGCGATGTTGAGGAGACCTGGCAGGTGGCTGTGGGCGAGACGCCGCTCGACGGCGTTGACATTGACCAAGATCATCGCTGGTCGCTGCTCGTACGCGCAGCCTCCTTTGGCGCACCGAACAGTGCCGAGCGACTTGCGGCAGAGGCGCTGCGAGATCCGAGTGACCGCGGCGAGCGCGCACTCCTTGCCGCCGAAGTTGCAACGCCAAACGTTGCCGCGAAGCGAGCCGCATGGGCGCGCATCCTTCGCTCTGACGGGTACGGCAGCGTACGCAAGACACTTGCCGCTGCGAGCGGGTTCGCCTGGCCATGGCAGCACGAGCTGCTTGCGCCGTATGTTGCCCAGATCCCTACGGCGTTCCTGGCGCTCGGATCAGCCGACGCAACGTTTGCGCGTGACCTGGTCACACGCAGTGCCTCCCTTGGGCTCTGGGGATCACCAACATCAATGCTCGCCGCAGTCGATGCGCTCCTTGCGAACATTGCTGATCCAGCACATGGCATCCCACCGGTGGATGCGGCACGACTGCGACGCTTCGCGCTCCTTGAGCGTGATGGCTTGATTCGCTTCTTGCGACAGCAGGGCACCAGCGGCAAGTGACCCCCTATCTCTCCGCCGCCACGAAGGCGGCGACAGCGCGGCGCGCACTCCTCCTCTTGGCACTCCTTGCGCTGATCAGCGCCGGAACGATCATGGGCTACTTCTCCGTGCTCGATCTCATCGCCATCAACCGGGCGACCGAGGAGGATGCGACACGCGCATTTGGCACCGTACGCACCGCGAACACGCTCCTTCTCATCGCTGTTCCAATCATCTGGCTCTTTCTGCTGCGTTGGCTGCGCGCCAGCCTGCGCAATGCGCATGCGCTGGGTGCCGAGCATCCAGCCGTGGCACTGGCTGGCATCGACCGCGCCGTCGCACTCTCTGCACTCCCGGGGCCGCTCATCGGACAGCCCGGCCGACTCCTGGTTCGGCACACCAGAAGCCTTGCCGAGGCACACGGCGGCACTGGTGCATCGCGGCCGAGCGCTGATAACGGTTCGGCCCGTTGGGCTGGTCGCCTCTCACTCCTGGTTGCCCCACTCTGGATCGGCGGGCTGGTCAGCTCGCATACGGATCCCGCTGCGATGATCTGGGTGGCCGCTGGCTGGGTAACCCTCTGTGCGGTCGCCGTGCTGCTGCGCCAGGCGATCGCCAAGGTGCAGCTCAGTGAAGAGTTGCAGAGCGCTCTCATCACCGCTGAACAGGTCGCCCGCGCGCGTACGGCACGGTAGCCGGCGAACATGGCCACCCGCCGGCTCCTTCCAAAGAACGAGACCATCTTTACGGGCGCGATCGTCGCCAGCGCCCTGGTGCTCGCCCTGCGCGGCTGGCTCCTCTTCCGTAGCGGCGACAACATCCTGGCGTACGCCGCAGACCCAGGGGCGGCGGCTGCGGGAATCCTCGGGGAGCAGCTTGCTCTTGCCGTGCTCCGGCTGATCGCGGTCATTCTCGATGTCGCCGCTGGTCTGGCCATCATCGGTTGGATTGCGCGCCTGCAGCACGAGGAGATCATCTCGGCGGGAGAGCGCCGGCTCGCACTCCTTGTTGGCGCTCTCCCCTGGACCCCACTACTCCTCGCGCAATCCATCGCCGCACCGCCGGTAGCGATCTTGGTTTTTGCTGGGCATGCGGTGTGGGTTGGGCTCGCAGCAGTCATCCTGATGCGCGCTCGCACTGCGGGGCTGGTGGCTACAGGCAGCTTCGCACGAGGGGGCGTGGTTGCGACCGCTCTCCTCTTCGCCTGGCTCCTTGGTGGCGCTGCAGCCCCGTGGGTCTATGCGCAACCCGTTCTTGGAATCTCTGAAGCTCTCGCTGGCACCGTGCAGTCGCAACTACTCGAGGTCGTTCGCGAACAACGTGTGCGCGGCGTGATCATGATCTTGGGGGGAGTGTTGACCATGATTGCTGTACTCCCGCTCACGGGAGCAGTACGAAGCGGAACGGCAGCCCTCAACGAGCGCCTGCGACAACTGCGCGAGGAGAGTTAGCGCGTCAGTTCGGCCGCGAGCTCCTCAAAGACCCCAAGGTAGTGGTCGGCGTCAGCGGGGGTCATGGTGATGGAGAGGGTCCACTCCTCGTCGCGACCTGGCGTGCTGAAGATCCCACGGTTCATGTTCCAGAGCCAGACGAGATCGATGAGCTCCTTCTGCTGGGCGGACTTGTACGAGTCATAGTCCACCACCTTTGACTGGGCGAAGGTGATCACGCCCTTTGACTCGATCCCCGCCGCATAGGCGGCGAGCTTGTAGCGGTCAATGATCCCCTGGGCGCCGTCAAGAAGCTGGTCATTGAGGCGTCCGAGGTGTGCGTACGCATCTGGGGTCATCACGCGCTCCAGATTGGCGCGCGCCGCCGCCATCGCGAGCGGATTGCCGTTGAACGTACCCACCATATAGACATCACCAGAGTCGACCATCGCCCACATCTCGTCGCTGCCGCCAATCGCCCCCGTCGGAATGCCGGCACCGAGCGCCTTGGCGAGGCAGACAAGGTCGGGCTTGATGCCGAAGAGCTCAGTCGCGCCACCCGCTGCAACGGTGAGGCCAGTCTTCACCTCATCAACGATCCAGACGACACCGAACTTCTTGGTGATGCGTCGCACATCGGCGAGATAGCCGGGCTCTGGCAAGATGACGCCGCAGTTCATCATCGCGGCCTCCATGATCAAGCAGGCGGGGAGACGACCTTCCCCCTGCAGTTCGGTAAGTCGTCGCTCAAGCACACCAGCATCATTGAATGGCACCGCCGTCGTCATCTGCGTGACGGAGTCTGGGATTCCCTTGCCGTAGGCGATGGATGGGTAGTGCTCGCGATCGCTCCCCTCGTACACCGAGAGTCCGATATCGACCATCACGTAGTCGTGGTGTCCGTGGTAGCTGCCGAAGATCTTCATCACACCGTCGCGGCCGGTTGCGCCACGAGCGAGTCGGATCGCATCCATGGTGGCTTCAGAGCCGGAGTTGACGAAGCGCCAGCGGGGGAGTCCCCAGCGCGCCGCGAGATGCTCAGCCACGATGTAGGTGTCTTCGGTTGGCGCGGCGAAGTGTGAGCCGAGTCGAATGCGTCGATCCACGGCCTCGGTGATGATCGGATGTGCATGACCCTGCACCATGCTGCCAATGCCGTTGTGCACGTCGAGGTACTGGCGACCATCAACGTCCCACACGTACTGCCCCTGCCCTCGGTCGAGGTAGATCGGCCACGGTGCGCGCTTCTGGTAGCTCGATGAGACGCCACCAACGAGTGAGCGCTTGGCGCGTTCGTAGGCGGCCGCCGAGCCCTGGGTGCGGGCGTCAAGGCGCTCGGCCTCGCGGGCGGTCAACTCCTTGATGCGGGCAGGGTCGATCTGAACCGTGGGGGTGACGGGTGGCTCCGCGCGATGGGGAGCCGGCGCCGAGGTTGGTGCGAGGTGCCGAAGTGGTTCGATCGCCATATCAATACATCCTTCTCTGCGGATTCCGCAGTGCGGACCGCTGTGGGTACGATTCTAGCACCGTAGGGGGGGTGAGGGTACGGATATCGCAGCCCACGAGGGATTTACGCACGAGCCGTGCGGGGGTTAGCGGGTGGCCAGGCGCTCCGCTGCGGCGATGGCGATCAGGCTCTTGGCGTCCACGATTGCCCCGCGACGGACCGCCTCGGCCGCCTCGGCAATGGTCAGCCGGACCGCCTCGATCGCCTCATCCTCGTCGGGGGTGCGGGCGCCAGGCCCTGCCGCCGAGAGTCCCAGGGCGAGGTAGAGCTCCATGCGCTCGCTCGTGAACCCCGGGGCGGTGAAGAAACTCCGAAGGTGGCGCCAGGTCGTTGCGCGAAGCCCCGTCTCCTCTTCGAGTTCGCGCTCGGCGGCCAACTGCGGCTCCTCTGTCACGCCGTCATGCAGGTCAAGCGTGCCAGCCGGCACCTCAAGGAGCAGCTGCCCCACTGGGGCTCGGAACTGACGAACGAAGAGCATCTCGCTTGCCGGCGTAACCGCCGCATCACTTGGGGCGTCAATGGCGAGGATCGCCACGGCCCCCGGGTGGCCAACGATGTAGCGCACATGCTGATCACCACCGGTGCGCTGCACCGTCGTTCGGCGCCACTCCATGTACGCCGCCTGCACCACCAGGTCCGAAGCGACAACGACCTCGTTGAGTTCGCCAGGCTCTAGCAGCGCCGTAAGGCGCGCACCAAAAGCATCATCACCAAATCGCATGCGGTAGCGCCGATCTAGCGGATTGCCGCGCCGGTGACCGAATCGAAGAGGTGCAACTTCTCGAGCGAAAGGGCGAGCTGCACCTTGGTGCCACGCGGTGTCTTGTGCTCGGAGCCGATCAGGGCCAGCACCTCACCACTCTTTGTCGAGAAGTGGAGCAACTCTTGCGCGCCGAGATACTCAACAACGTCAGCGGTCAGCTCAATCTGCGCTGAGCCCTTCTCGGCCTTGCCGAACTCAAGGTGCTCTGGTCGGAAGCCGATCGTGACGCTGGTGCGCCCCTCGAGCTCCTTTGCACGAGCATCACTGATCTCAATGGCGATATCGCCCGCCTTCACGTGGCGGCCGTCAACGGTCGCCTCCAGCAGGTTCATTGCGGGTGAGCCGATGAAGCCGGCGACGAAGCGATTCACGGGCAGGTCGTACAGATCCTGCGGGGTGCCAACCTGCTGCAATTTTCCGTCGCTCATCACGGCGATGCGCGTCCCCATCGTCATCGCCTCAACCTGGTCGTGCGTCACATAGACGACGGTGGTATTGAGGCGGGCGTGCAGGCGCAAGATTTCGGCGCGCGTCTGCACGCGCAGCTGCGCGTCAAGATTCGAGAGCGGCTCATCCATCAGGAAGACGGCTGGCTCGCGGACGATCGCGCGCCCAAGAGCGACGCGCTGGCGCTGGCCGCCGGAGAGCTCCTTCGGCTTGCGTGAGAGGAGCTTGGTGAGGTCAAGAATCGCGGCCGCCTCGTTCACGCGGCGCTCGATCTCGCCCTTCTCAATCTTGCGCAGTTTGAGGCCGAAGGCGAGGTTGTCTCGCACGGTCATATGCGGGTAGAGGGCGTAGCTCTGGAAGACCATGGCGATGTCGCGGTCCTTCGGGGCGATGTCGTTGACGACCTTGTCACCGATCAGCAGGGTGCCGTCGGTGATCTCCTCGAGCCCAGCAATCATGCGTAGCGAGGTGGTCTTGCCGCAGCCCGATGGGCCCACGAGCACCATGAACTCGCCATCCTTGATCTCAAGAGAGAGGTCGTCGACGGCGAGGACCTCGCCGTACTTCTTGGAGACACCCTGGAACGTGACCGTAGACATAAGCACCCTCCTCGCTGGCTGGCCCCTCTATGGGGGCATCCCGCCGCGCCGCGAGTCTATCAGCGCGCAAGGGCCAGGGCGGCTGCTGTCGCTACTTCTCCGCGACCCCCGTCGGCATCTCCTTGATCCTCCAGACCGGCCCAAAGAGGAGGGGGACGAAGGCGAAGCTGCCCCCGATCCCGCCAATGATGAGCGCCTCCCGCAGCCCCAGGTTGGTGCCGATGATCCCTCCGAGCAAAGCGCCGATCGGAATCGTCCCCCATACGAACCAGCGCATCGTGGCATTCATGCGACCCGACATCTCGGGCGGGGTGAGTGCCTGACGCAAGCTCACCTGGTTGATGTTGTACAGGGTGCCCGATGCAGCCGCGGCAAAGAAGCCGCGCCGATCACCAGTGCATTTAGTAGATCGTTCCCTGGCTGGCAGAAGGCGAGCACTACCAGCATCGGCCCGCCCAGCGGGATGGTGAGCACGATGGTTCGGCCAACGCCGATCTTCTTGGAGATTCTGTCGGCGAGCACGGCGCTGAGAAGCCCACCAGCCGATCCAAGCGTTGATGCGAAGCCGATGAGCGCCACGGAGAGGCCGAGCACGTTGTAGGCGAAGAGCAGTTCGACGGTTCCGGCAATGCTGCCAAACAGGTTGGACGTTGCGGTGGCGCCGCCAATCGTGCGCAGCGCAGGGTGGCCAAAGACGTAGCGAAGTCCGGCGGTGATGTCAGATCGCAACGAGGCGCGCGGCGTATGAGCAGCTGGCGCCGCGGCGTCGTTCTGCTCGGCGACGGACTCGTGCTGCGGCTTGATGGAGAAGATGAAGAGCGCGGAGAAGACGTACGAGATGGCGTCAATCACCACCGCCGCGGGCGCTTTCACAGCGGCGATCAGTGCGCCAGCGAGGCTCGGCCCAAGGAGCCCTGCGGCAGAACGGCTGATCTCGAGCTTGGAGTTCCCCTCAACAAGATCCTCCTTCGGAATCAGTGATGGGAGGTAGGCCTGATAGGCGACATCGAAAAAGACGGTGAGGGTGCCAAGCAAGAGGCCAACAATGACCAACTGCGGAATGGAGAGGATGCCGAGCGCGTACGAGATTGGCAGCGTCAGTAGTAGGAGGGCGCGGCCAAGGTCGCCAACGATCAGGACGCCGCGTCGTGGAAGGCGATCGACAAGTGCACCAATGAGGAGCCCAAAGACCAGGAAGGGGAGGAAATCGGCGAGATTGATCAGCGCGATCTCCATTGGCCCTGCGTTCAGGAGCTGAATCGCGACAATCGGCATCGCCAGGTGGCTAAAGCTGGAGCCGAAGTGACTAATCGTCTCGGCAGTCCAGAGGCGGACGAAGCCCGGGTCGTTAATCAGGCGACGGCGAGGTGCGACTGTGGGCATGGGACGCTCCTCAAGTGGGTGGGGTGGCCAGAGGGAATTGAACCCTCATCTGCGGCTCCACAAACCACGGTCCTAACCATTGAACGATGGCCACCAAGTCAGCCGCCATCTTACCCTGCGGGGAGGGGGGTGGCGCAGGGTAGACTGGGGGTCGGCGCCCTCCCAGAAGGGTGGCGCCCGTAGGGAGGGTCAAGATGCAGATTCGACGCGCAATGCCCGCCATGGGACGCATTCCCGCCGCCGAGTACGGCGTGACGCTGGGCGACTTCTTCTTCCCCGTCTTCCTCGGCGAGCGCCTCGGCGCCCGACTGCAAGGTCTCGCGCTGGCCGTCGTCGGCGCGGCGATCGTGGCCGCCTCCGCCCAGATCGTGATTCCACTCCCTGGCACCCCTGTACCCATCACCGGGCAGACCTTCGGTGTGCTCTTGGTTGGTGCAGCCCTTGGCGCGCGCCGCGGCCTTGCGTCGATGGCGCTCTATCTCGCCCTCGGCATCCTCGGCGCACCGATCTTCCGCGAGGGGAGCCACGGCATTGAGAAGTTCTTCGTCTCTGGCGACGCAGGTCTCCTGCAGTTCGCCCCAACTGGTGGCTACCTCGTCGGCATGCTCTTCGCCGGATGGATCGTTGGGCGACTCGCCGACCTCGGCTGGGATCGCAGCGTGATCGGCACGATTGCCGCCATGGCGATCGGCAGCTTGATCATTTACAGCTTCGGCGTGCCGTGGCTCGCTGCCTCTGCCAGCCTTGACATCGGCGTTGCAATTGAGAAGGGGGTCGCCCCATTCCTGCTCGGCGATGCGATCAAGCTCGCACTGGCGGCTGCGGTCTTCCCTTCGGCCTGGTGGTACGTGAACCACGGCCGGAGCGACGGTCCACGCTGATCTAACGGCGACGCACCTGATGCGTCGACCCGTTCGCGCCGCGCTTCTCGCCTTCGACCTAGGGAGCACCTCAGTCAAAGCACTCCTGATCAACGCTGAGACTGGCGCGCCAATCGCGATTGCACGTCGCGCGACGAGTGGCGGGGCCGATGCGCGCGAACAGGATGCCGACACGTGGTGGGAGGCGATCTGCGCCGCCACCCACGAGGTGATGGCGCAGGCAACGGCTCAGAGCCCTGATGCGATTGAGGTTCGTGGGATCGGCGTTGATGGCCACGGACCATCGTTAACCCCAGTACGTGCCGATGGGAGCGCCGCTGGTCCGGCCCTGATGTGGCGCGACCGCCGTTCGGCCGACGACGAGGCCGCACTCGCAAAGATTCTTGGACGTGGCGGATGGCTCCTCGGCGAACTGCCGAAGGCGCGGTGGCTTATTCGCGAGCGCCCTGAAATCGCCGCCGCATCGACGTGGCTCCTCTCGTCGTGGGATGCACTCACTCTGCGACTCTCTGGTGAGGCGGTCAGCGCCTTCTGGGATCCCGCGCGAAGCGTTTCGCCCGCCCAGCGCAGCGCGCTGCTCGCTGCAGGTCTAGATGAGCGAGCACTCCCGCCTGAGGTATTCCCGGGCACCAGAATCGGCACTCTGCTCCCTGGCCCAGCTGCAGATCTCGGCCTCCCCGCCGGCCTGCCGATCGCGGCAGGGATGAACGATGGCCTCGCCGCCGTTGTTGGCGCTGGTCTCACCGATCCCGGGCTCGGCGTCGATGTGGGTGGCACCGCGGGTGGCGTCGCCGTTGCGGCAACTCCCGTGGAGGCAGCGCGCATCACCGCTGCACTCCCTGGTCGCCTCTGGGCAGGACCGACTCCAGCACCGTTCGGCGACGGGGTGATCCTTGGCGGCGCATTCGCAGGTACCGGCCGACTCCTTGAGTGGGTCGTTACGGAGCTGCTCGCCAATGATCCAGCAGCGGCGCCTGCGCGCCGCGCTGAACTCTTCCACGCCGCCGCTGCACTGCCACTCGGCGCCGATGGACTCATGGCGAAACCAATCTCGAACCTTGGCTGGAGCAGCCCTCGCTCCGCCGATGATGCATTCGTTGGGCGAACGGATCAGCACCGCGCAGCGCACCTGGTGCGCGCAGCGATCGAGGGGGGCGCCCTTGCCGTCGCGCACCTGCTCGCGCCAGCGATTGAAGCCGGGCTGCAGATCAGCGAGATGCGCCTCTCGGGTCCAGCAACCGGCGCAGCACCTGGGCCGCTCTCTGGCGGCGAGTCTGTCTCCGCGCCACTGATTCAGCTGCGCGCCGATCTCTTCGGTGTGCCCGTGGTGATTGGCCAGAACCCCGAGGCATCGGCGGCAGGCGCTGCCGCCCTTGCCGGCGTCGCGGCCGGCACCTTCGCCAACCTTCGCGAAGCCTCACACGCAGTTGCGGCGCCAGCGCATCGCGTGGAGCCCGATCAACGCGCACAGGAACGTGCGCGGGAGCTTCTACAGAAACATGGCGAACTCGCTGCGGCGACGGGGGAGAGCGGCGCGGGTCGCCGCGAGGACTAAGCCTTCCGCTTCGCCTTCGGAGCAGATTTAGCAGCCGCCTTCGGCTTGGCGACAGGCTTTACCTTCGTTGCAGCCTTTACGGCGAGCGCAATCTCACGGCGGCCGGCAGCGGTTGTTGCCGCAGCGCCGTCAGCGAGTGGGAAGTGGCAGGCAACATTCACCGTCACATCGCGGGGTGTGGCGACCAGCTTCGGCTCTTCGGTCGAGCACTTCTCTGGGTTGCCCAGCTGCTCACGCAGCCAGCAGCGCGTGCGGAAGCGGCAGCCCGATGGTGGCGAGATCGGCGATGGGATCTCGCCCTCAAGAATGAGGCGATCCTTGACGTCGTGCGCCTCCACCTTTGGCACGGCGGAGATGAGTGCCACGGTGTACGGATGCTGCGGCTTGGTGAAGACTCGGTCTACCGGCCCGATCTCAACGACCTTGCCGAGATACATGACGGCGACGCGGTCCGAGAAGTAGCCGACAACGTCAAGGTTGTGGCTGATGAAGAGGTAGGTCAGCCCCTTCTCGTTGCGCAGATCGGTGAGCAGGTTCAGTACCTGGCTCTGAATCGAGACGTCGAGCGCTGACACCGGCTCATCGAGCACGATGAACTCTGGGTTTACCGCAAGGGCGCGGGCGATGCCAATGCGCTGTCGCTGGCCGCCCGAGAACTCATGCGGGTAGCGCGATGCGTAGTTTGGATCGAGGCCGACGAGGTCGAGCACTTCGCGCACGCGCTTCTCGCGGGCGGCATGTTCACCAAGCTTGTGGGCGAGGAGGCCCTCTTCGATCTGGTCGCCGATCGGGAGGCGCGGATTCAGCGAGCCGAACGGATCCTGGAAGACGATCTGCATGCGCTTGCGCAGCGCTCGGCGCTCTGCGGCGGAGAGCTTCTTGATCTCGCGGCCATCAAAGGTGACGGAGCCGGCGGTGGTTGGCTGCAGGCCGAGGGCCACGCGGCCGAGCGTGGTCTTGCCAGAGCCCGACTCGCCGACGAGGCTGAGTGTCTCTCCGCGAGTCACCGTGAGGTCGACGCCGTCGACGGCGCGAACTGCAAGCGGCTTACGGATCAGTGGAATACCACCGCGCACCTGGAAGTGGCGCTTTACGCCAACGAGCTTGAGGAGCTCGCGCTTATCTGCAGGCTTGCCACTCATCGCGCCGCCCCCTTCTTGGTTGTAGAAGCCTTGCGCTTCCCTGCGGCGGTGCCGTCGAGCACTTCCTTGGTGCGAATGCAGCGAACGAGGCGCCCATCCTTGAGTGGCTCGAGTGGTGGCACGGCCGTCGTGCAGGCATCAATCGCGTAGCGGCAGCGAGGGGCGAAGCGGCAGCCGGCTGGGAACGCGTCAGGCGACGGCACCATGCCAGTGATGGTGTTGAGCTTCTTGCCACGTGCGGCGAACGAGGGGACTGAGGTGACCAGGTCACGCGTGTAGGGGCTCGCTGGCTCGCGCAGCACGCTGGCGGCCTTGCCCGTCTCAACGATCTGGCCCGCATACATGACGGCGATGCGGTCGGCCGTCTCGGCTACGACACCAAGGTCGTGGGTGATCAGCAGGAGTGCGGCACCACGCTCGGTGGTGGTGCGGCGCAGCAGGTCAAGCACCTGCGCCTGAATGGTGACGTCGAGAGCGGTGGTCGGCTCGTCGGCAATGATCATGGACGGCTCGCCCGAGAGGGCCATGGCGATCATCGCGCGCTGGCGCATGCCGCCCGAGAGTTGGTGTGGGTACTGCTTGGCCCGCTGATCTGGCTGCGAGATCTCAACCTGCTCCAGGTAGCCGATTGCCAGCTTGTGCGCCTCTTTCCAGCTCAACTTGCGGTGGGCAACGATCACCTCGGCGATCTGCTCACCAATCGTGGTGACTGGGTTGAGGGCCGAGAGTGGCTCCTGGAAGATCACGCCGATCCCACCTCCACGAATTGGGCGGAGCGCCTCTTCGCTCAGGCCAACGAGTTCGCGACCCTTGAACTTGACCGAGCCTTCGATGATTGCCTGCTTGCGGCTGAGCAGCGAGATGATTGCCATCGCCGAAACGGTCTTGCCGGAGCCCGACTCGCCAACAATCGCCAGGCACTCACCGGCGGCGAGGTCGAATGAGACACCGTCAACGACGCGCAGCGTGCCGCGATGGGTGCGGAATGAGATGGCAAGATCGCGGACGCTCAGGAGTGGTGTCGTTGCCTTGCTCATGCGCGTCGGCCCTCCGGCTCAAGGCTCTCGCGCAGCGCATCGCCCACCATGTTGACGGAGAGCGCTGTGAGCACAATGAAGAGTCCTGGGAATCCGACCCACCACCAGTTCCCCTGGAGGAAGAATTGCTGCGAGTTGGAGAGCATGTTTCCCCACGTTGGCGTGAGTGGCGATACACCGAAGCCAAGGTAGCTAATGAATGCCTCGCCGATGATCGCACCACCAACCGCGAATGGGAATGAGACGACGACCGGACCAATGGCGTTCGGCAAGACGTGGCGCAAGGCGATGCGAACAGGTGAGACGCCGAGCGCACGTGCCGCCTCGATGAACTCCATCTCACGCAGAGCAAGCACCTGCCCGCGCACTAGTCGGGCGGTGCCCATCCAGCCAAATGCCACGAACACAATGATCACGGTCATGAGGCCCGTACCGCCAAGCTCAGAGATGATGCGTGCACCAACAATGATCACGAAGAGGCTTGGGATGGCCAGGAAGACGTCGACGAGGCGCATCAGGAAGCCATCGAGCTTGCCGCCAAAGTAACCGGAGATGATTCCGACAAAGGTGCCGATCGCGATACCACCGATTGCCGAGATGAATCCGATGAGGAGTGAGCCTCGGCCGCCGTTGACCGTGAGCATGAACACATCAAGTTGCAGCTGCGCCGTTTCACCAAAGATGTGCTCAGCGGATGGTGGCCGTCCAAGGAAGACGAACTCACTCGGGTTCGGGATGCTGAAGCGGTCGTAGGGTGCGAAGAAGGGCCCCACGATGGCAAAGAGCAGCACAAATCCGAGGATGCGCAACCCCCACGGACCTTGTCGTCCAGCAAAGAAGCGGCGTCGCGCCTGTGCCCATGGGCTCTCTGAGCTGGCAGGCGCCTTTGCTTTTGGCGCGCTCTTGGAGCGGGCGACTGCTTTGCTCACATTCGCACGCGTGGATCGAGGATGGCGTAGAGCAGGTCGGCAACGAGATTGCCGATGACGACCATCACTGATCCGATCAGCAGGATGGACATGAGCAGCGGGTAGTCAAGGTTATTCGTGGCCTGCAACGTGAGGCGGCCAATCCCTGGCCACGAGAAGATGGACTCGGTGATGAGCGCTCCGCCGAAGAGGAAGGGGAGTGCGAGCCCGATGTTGGTGGCAAACGGCACCAGCGCGGTGCGCAACGCATGGCGCACGAGCACTCGAGCGCGCGTCAGACCCTTAGCGCGCGCCGTTCGCACGTGCTCCATTGAGAGCGAGTCAATCACGCTGGCACGCACGTAGCGCGAGTCACCAGAGAAGCTGACGATGACCAGTGTCATCACCGGCAGGATGAGGTGCGCGCCAAGGTCTAGGAGCGCCGCCGCTGGATTCGTAGAGAAGTACGCCCAGTAGAGATCGCTACCGAATGCTGGCGATTCACGCCCATTCACCATGCCATCGACTGGCGTGAGGTTGAGCACGATCGCAAAGACCCACATGATCAAGAAGCCGAGAAGGAAGGTGGGGAAGGTTGAGAGCACGTAGGTCACCGTTGTGACCGAATTGTCGAGCCGTCCTCCACTGTTCACGCCGGTGTACACGCCAACGAGGACCGCGAGCGTTAACCAGATGACGATGGAGAGACCGGCCAGGATGAGCGTGGGGAGCGCAGCGGCCGCGATGAGATCTGCCACGGACTCACCGTTGAAGTAGGAGTAGCCGAGCTCACCGTGAATGATGCCGGTATAGACCCCAGAGATGGCTGGCGGGAGGAAGCTTGGGAAGCCCGTTGGCCCCACCAGCGCATCCAGACCGTCGGCATCCCTGCGGCACGCGCCGAGCCAGCGGCAGTACTGCACCGGCACTGGCTGATCGAGTCCGAGCGACTTGAGGTACCCCTCTTTCTGCGCAGCGGTGTACTTCGGGTTGAGCGCATATTTCTGCTCGGGTCCGCCTGGCGCAGCGAGGAGGAGGGCGTAGATGAGGACGGTGGAGCCAAGCATGATCGTGACGCCGAGCGCGATGCGCTTCAAAGCAAATTTGATCATGTGGCCTCCTCTCTGTCTCCTGCGCGGGCGTTGTTCTAGGTCGGGGGAATCTTAGCGGGATATTGGGGGTGATGGGCAATCGCCGCGGAGCCCCTCTCGGAGCCCCGCGGCGATTGCAAACCGAATTGCTTCGGCGAGCCTAACTAGTTCGACGCGAGGTCGAGTTCGTAGGCGTTCCAGATTGGGCCCCAGGCCGCATGCTGGAGGTACCCGCTCACGTTATTCGACACCAAGACGATGTCGAGCCAGTAGTGCAGTGGGATCGAGACCACATTCGAGGTCATGAGCCCCTGTACTTCTGCCATGAGCGCATCCTGCTCGGCAACGTCGATCGAGGACTTGATGGCCTCAAGCTTCGCGTCAAGCTCTGGGATGTTCACGTACTGGTCATTGCCGCCACCGTTCTCGTTGGTCTGTGACGAGTGGTACGAGTCGTACCCGCTCGGCTCAACCGACGTGATGCCAAAGGCATGGAGGGCAATGTCGAACGTGCCATATGCAAGGTTGCACGGCGTGCCGGCTGCAACATCGGTGCGCTGACCGAAGAGCTGGCCGCTTCCGACCGCGTCAACAATGGCAGTGATGCCAATTGTCTTGAGGTCAGCAGCAAGCAGCTGCAGCTTGGCGCCACGGGTCGGCTTCATCGTGGTGCACATGTCAAGGATCGCCTCGTCACGGTCACCGTCGGCATCGACATCCTTGTCGACCGTCCCGTTGTTGTTCGTGTCGCTCCAGCCGCCATCGGCCAGGATCTTTGCAGCCTTGACCAGGTCAAAGGCCTCCACTGCCTGCTCTTCATAGAAGAAGAAGGCAGGGAGTTCGAGGTTCGTGGCCACGAAGCCAACGCCGCCCTCAATCTGCTCGAGGTAGCGGTCTCGGTCAACTGCGGCCGAGATCGCGCGTCGAAGGTCTAGGTCAGAGGCTGGGCAACCACCGCCGCGCGCTGCGCGGTTTGGAAGCGCGCCGTCTGGGTCTGCTTCGGCCGGAGCGCCGTCCGAGCAGATCGTCTTTGAATGGTTTGGTCGCAGGAACTCAACCGTGAAGCTTGGGAACGGGCGCTGCTCGTCACCAAGGTCCTTGGTTGGGGCGTACTGCGAACCGTCGAGGTCGGTGACCATGTCGAGCTCACCGGCACGGAACTTAGCAACGCAGGTCTCTGGCGAACCACAGACCACGTACTTCACTCGTGCGAGCTTCGACTGGCTTCCGTTACGAGGATCCTTCCAGTATGGGTTTCGAACAACCACGGTTTCAACACCTGGGGTTCGGCTCTCATACTTGAACGCACCGCTCGTTGGGACGTTTGGCAGGTCCTTGGTGCGGTAGCCCGCGCCCAAGAGCATGTCAGTCGACGTGTCAGTGGCAGGATTGCCGCCAACCGTGGTCCCGACGGTGAACTTGCTGAAGTAGTGCTTTGGCGCAAGCGCTGGGCCGTACTTCAGGTTCTGGTAGAGCTCGGAGTAGTGCACGGTCATCGTGGAGCCGTTGCACACGATCTCCTTGATCTCCTTGGTTCCGACCTTTGACACGGCAGTGTTCTTCTCATCGAGAATCCACTCACGTGCGTACTGGAAGTCGGCGCAGGTGAGATCAACACCATCGGACCACTTCCAGGAGCGGAGCTTCCAGGTAACGGTTGCGGCTGCGCCGTCAACGCCTGGAACCTGAATGCCGCCGTTCTCCTTCGTAGGAATCTCGGTGGCCATCCAAGGCTCAAGCTCAAGCTCGTCGTTAAGGCGGAGCAGACCATCGCTGGTCATGCCGATGACGTTGCTTGACATCACCGTGCTGTAGTAGAAGGGGTTAAGGCTGTCGACGTCCTGATAGTCACCGATGAGCAACGTTGCTCCGGTAACCGTCGAACCGGTCGAACCGCCGCATGCCCCAGCGACCATTGCAGCAGCGACCGCAAAGGTTGCGAGTAGCGACCTCTTTCGCATGTGTTTCCTCCTTATCGGCTGGCCCAATCAGGGCCGCCGTCAGACTTGAAGCGCGATCTGCGCTTGGCGGAATCCTATCCGATGCGGGGAGGGGAATACCAGAGGGGGAGCGCAGGGTGGAGCAGTGCGGCCTGCGGGGATTGTTACGGTTGCAGGCGGCGGGTCTCCCAGGGGCCTTCGGGGGTGGCTCGGAGGTACTCAAAGCGGTCGTGGAGGCGGTACTCGCCCCCTTGCCAGAACTCCCACTGTGCAGGGGTAACGCGGTAGCCGCCCCAGTGGGGCGGGAGGCTCGGCAGCGCCTCGGGGGTGGAGGCATGGCGGGCGGTCGCCGTGCTCAAGGCGGCCTCAAGCGCAGCACGATTGGCGATCGGCTCCCCCTGGGCGCTCGCCCAGGCGCCGAGCTGGCTCTCGCGGGGGCGGGAGGCAAAGTAGGCGGCGGACTCCGCCTCCGAGAGGCGGGCCACCGAGCCTGACAGGCGCACCTGTCGCTCCAGGGTTGGCCACCAGAGGGTGAGGGCTGCCGCGGGCCGGGCGGCGAGGTCGCGCCCCTTCCGACTTTCGTGGTTCGTATAGAAGTCGATCCCCGCGGGGCCGATGCCGCGGATCAGGATCATGCGGACGCTCGGGTTCCCCGCGTCGTCGGCGGTGGCAAGGGCGGCGGCGAGTGGCTCGGGGACCTGCTGGGCAATCGCCTCGCTGACCCAGCGGTGGAACTGGTCGACTGGATCAGGGAGTAGGTCGTTGGTGTCGAGCCGTCCGCGCTGATAGTTCGATCGATCGCCGAGCGGCTGGCTGCTCATGCGTCAGGCGAGTCCGGCCGGCGCCTCGAGTCGCGACTTGAGGTCGCCGAGGAAGGCGGCGACCAGCGCACCGTCAACGGCACGATGGTCGGCGGAGAGCGTTGCGGTCAACATCGTGCGCGCAACAACGGCGCCATCGCGCACCACGGCGCGCGACTCGCTGCGACCCGTCGCCAAGATCGCCACCTGCGGCGGCGTGACGATCGCGGTGAACTGCGTCACTGGGAACGAGCCAAGGTTCGAGAGGGTGAACGTCTGCTCGGTGAATTCTGCAGGACGCAACTTGCCAATCTTGGTACGCGCAACGAGGTCACGTAGCTCGGTGGAGATGGTAGCCAGATCTTTTGCTGCGCAATCAAGGAGTGCCGGCGCAACGAGTCCATCGGGAATCGCAATCGCGATGCCAATGTTGATCGGCGTGGAGCGCTCGAGCGCCTCGCCCTCCCACACTGCGTTGAGTGCGGGGTAGGCGGCGAGCGATTGCGCGAGTGCGCGCACCAACCATGCGGTGAGAGTGACGCGATCGTCTCCAGTGCGTCCGGAGTTCAGCGCCTCATTGGCGGCAACGACCGCATCCATCTCGATGTCGGTGGAGACATAGAAGTGGGGCGCCTTTGATTTGGACTCCACCATGCGACGGCTGATCGCCGTGCGCATTGGCGTGAACTCAACGGGCGTTCGCCCTGGCTTCGGCATGCGCGAGTTCGGCTTACTTGCCGTCTTCGACGTAGGCGATCACGGCACCGACTGCGACTTCGGCGCCTGCAGCATGCACGATCTCCACAAGGGTTCCAGCCACAGGGGCCTCGAACTCAACGGTGGCCTTCTCGGTCTCGAGCTCGCCGATTGGCTGGCCTGCGGTCACGGTGTCGCCGACCTTCGCCGTCCAGGCGCCGATCTTGCCGACCTCGCTGTCGTAGCCGAGTCGGGGCATCTCTACTGGTACGCGCATCGCTTCCCTCCTTGGGCGGGCCACGGGCGGCTCGCACGCTCTTGCCGCCCCACGAGGGGTGGCGTTGGGGTCAGTGTAGCCCTGCGCCTAGCGCTGTGACTCGAAGGCAGGCTCCGCGGGCATCTCTTCGCCGTGGTGGATGCGCGTCGCGGTGTTCCAGTCGTCGCCCACGTCGGCGGTCGCCGCCGCCACGAGACGGAAGGCCCCCGTCACGATAAAGATGCCGACATAGGTGGGGTAGGCGACCGGGAGTAGGGCCAGCACGACCACGCCGGCCAGCTGGCCGACGGCGAGCGCCCCCGCGGTGGTGGCACCGTAGGCCGACTGCGCGCGAATTGATTCACCAGGAGCGGCGAGTCGAAGCACGCGCTCCTGCGCCGAGAGCATGCCGGCGGCGAAGCCCACGGTGATGATGACGATGACGACAAGCAACACGATTGGCGCATACGGATTCCATGGACCGGCGAGCGCTGACGAGGCCATGCCCACGCCGCGAACGACCAGTGAGATGCGATAGAGGCGACTCGCCGAGCCGCGCTCCAACCAGTTACCAATAAGGATCGCGCCGACGAGCGCCGCAGCGGAGCCGATCGCCGCCATCAGGATCGCGTACGCCGCGTCTTGTTTCAGCACGACGATCGCGTAGACCGAAAGGTATGGCGCGAAGCCGGCGCCAAGAGCCGAGATGATGTTGGTGCGAAGGAAGCGGCGCACTGGTGTGGAGAGTGGACCAGAGCTTGCGGCGCGACCCGCCGATACCGCGCCAGGTCGTGGCAGCCCCCGCAGTGCGCGCAAGAAGAAGAGACTGGCGATCAGGCCACCAACGAATGCGGGCGCATAGATAAGGACGCCCCAATCCTGTTCGCCAACGCGAACGAGGAGAGCCACGGGCACAAGCAGCACCGAGCCGAGTCCGAATTGAATGGCGAGGGCACGCGGGGCAACAAAGCGGCGCTCACGCTCGGGGAGGATGCGGCCAAACCAGGTCTGCACGTTGGCCCCTGCGATCGCCTGCGCGGTTGCGCCAACGCCGAACCCGATCGCGATCAGCCCGATGCCGGCGAGGGGCGGCAGGACACCAGCGGCAATCGCCACCACGACGGCGATATAGAGGATGGGCCGCAGCAGTGCAGCCGCGCCGATCAGCAGGGTGAGCCGTCGGAGGTCGCCGCCGTTTCGGCGAAGCGCTGCAGGCATCAGCCCCTGCAGGATGCCGCCGACGAAGGGGAAGAGGCCGACCAGCGTTGCAAGCGCTGGAGATGCGCCGAGCGTTGTGATGAGCGGGATCGAGAGGCTATCGCCGTTCAGCGCGACGGCGATGGCGTCGGAGACGGCGAGGGTGCGGAAGGCGGCGTAGCGGCCGGTGAGGAATCGCCGCCAGTCGGCGATCGCCTTACTCACCGCCCGTGAGCGGCGGAGGTGCTTGCTCGAACCTGCTCCTCAATACGATCAATCTCGGTGACGATCGCGGAACGGAGGGCATCAAGTTCGCCACGGGCCTTAATGGTGGTTGTGTCAATCGCCGTTAGCGTCGTCTTGATCTGCTGCACTGTGCCGATTCGATCGCGCAACGCGTCGATGGCGTCCTTCACCGCTGAAAGATCGGCGCCGCTCCCCTCTGACTTGGCGCGAATGAGCGCCGAGATACGCGCGAGTCGGTACCCCGCCTCAAGGATCGCAATATCGGGCGCCTCTGGGTCAACGACGCAGTAGACGCCGTGTCGGCTGATGGTGAATGGCGCAGCACCCGCCGGGGCCGCCGCCTCGCTGAAGACCATGAGGGCGATCTCGGCCTTGCGATTCTCACGCGCCTCGGCGAGCTCCTTCTCAATGGCTGGGCCAGTCATCGCCTTGTCTTTTACCTCAACCACAATGCGCAGAACGCTTGCGGAGGCGTCGCGACCGTTGATGGTGATGACCGCGTCGCCCTTCTTTGAGTCGGGGACCGCGCCAGTGACGCCGCCCGTCCCCTCGATCTCATCATTCGTGGCGCGAAGCAGCTCAGTGTATTCGGCAATCACGCGCGACTCAAAGTCGGCGCCCTTCGCCGTCCCCTTTTTGCGCTCGCCCTTCGCCGCCTTCTGCGACGCATCGAGCTCTACGATTTTCAGCAACACATCGTCGAAGCGCTTGGCGATCTCGGCGCGGAATCCGCTCAGTGGCGACGCCTCGCGCGTTGGGTCCAGCAGGTGCGCGAGCTTGCTCGCGTCGCCATCAAAGTAGGTGCCGAGGATGGTGTTCAGCTTGCCGAGCGCTGAATCGCGGCGATTCTCGTCGAAGAGGTCCTTCGTAAAGAGGGCAAGCTCACCCTTGTCGCCAAGGAAGCGCTCCAGGGTTGCGGGGAGCGCGCCACCCTCGTTGGCGAAGGTCTTGCGCAAAATCTCTTCAACCTCGGCGGTCGCCTTCTTGTTTGATTCGCCTGCATCGGTGAGCAACTTGTCAAAGGCGCGACGCACATGATCCACGTCGATGGAGCCGCTGGCGCTCTGCAGCGCCATCAGGCCAACACGCATCGCGCGCTCGACGGTTTCGGCACGATCCTCGGGGGTGCGGCTTTCGAGGAAGCCGGCGAGGGCGCGATCGACGACCTCGAGGGAGGCGATGCGAATACGGTCGCCAACGATCTCAACCTGCGTCGGCTTGCTGGCCGAGCTGATCGGCACGATCTCAGGAACGCGCTCGCCGCTCATCTATCGAAGGGCAATCAGGCCGCAGCCATCACAGAGCGCCACAATGGCGCGCTTCTCGCGGGCGTAGCCGGCGGTGTGGAGCACGCCAGGGCAGCCGACCGTGCGGCAGCGCCAGGCCCAGGCCTCATCGCCATCGGCTCCGTCATAGGGGAGCGCCTCGGCACTGAGCTTCTCGGCGAGCCCTTCGCGGGCGCCCAGCGTCGCCGCAATGGCGGCGGCACGCTCGGCCTCGCTCTCGCGCTTGTAGGGATACGACTGGGCGACGTTGGTTGGCATGGGCTGAGTATACCGACCGCCGAAGGCGGGAACCCGTATGCTGCAAGGGTGACTGGTTCAATGAAGGCCCTGCTCCTCGGCACCCTAACGTTGCGAACCGCAACGGGGACCACGGGCGCGCTCCTCATCGTCTGGAACAAGTACCTGAACTCCACCGGATCGGTCACGATCACCCCGGTAGACCTTGCAACGATCACGCTCGCCTTTTACGTGACGGAGCTGATCGGCTCGCCAATCTTCGGCATCATTGCCGATCGCATCGGGCGAAAGCCGGTCATGTTGCTCGGGCCACTCTTCGGCCTCGCAGCGGTGATCATGACGCCGTTCTCCATGACGATTCCGCTCCTTATTGGCACGCGCCTCCTAGAAGGTGCCTCAACGGCGGCCAGCGTCCCCTCAATTCTTTCGTACGTCGCGGCGAAGACGAGTCACGACGCCGCGCTCCGGGGTCGCGTCGTTACCCTCTTTGAAGTGGCAACACTCGGCGGACTCCTCGTCGCAGGTACCGCGTTGGCCGGCCCACTCTGGGCGATCTTCGGACCAGCGGCGTTCGCCGTGAACGGTGCCATCTACGTGCTCGCGCTTCTCTTCTTCGCCTACGGCGTGAAAGATGAGCACGCCGCTCCGCCACCACAGACTGAGAACCGCCTCCGCAAGTACCTGAAGCTCTTTAGCCAGCGCGGGATCCTGCTCTTCGTACCGACCTGGGTCTCGATCAACGCCATCATCGGCGTCTGGGTGCCACAAGGGCTCAATCTGTTACTCGGTGACGAGACGGTGAACCTCTCCGGTCAGTTCCTACTCAGCGGCTTTCCGTTTGTCATCGTCACGTCCGCCTTCGCCTTCGTCGCGCTGATCGGCGGCGTCGGGCTCTTCTTCTGGGGGAATCGCTTCGCCAACTTCCGCCGCACCACCATGCTCCTTCTCGGCCTGATCGCCTTCGTTGTGGCGATGGCCGCCATCTTTGCCATCAATCGCCTCTCTGGCAACGAGCTGCCGTTGATCGCCCTCCTCTTCGCCGTGCTCTGCGGCTCGATGTTCTTTATTGCCGGCGCGACACCCGCCGCGCTCGGCTTCTTGGCCGATGTCTCTGAGCGGTATCACACCGATCGAAGCGCGGTGATGGGTCTCTACTCCATCTTCCTCGGCCTCGGTCAGGTGATTGGCGTGAAGCTTGCGGGCGACCTCGCGGCCACCTTCGGGGTTGATGGACTGGTCTACGCCACCCTCGGATTCCTCGTGGTTGCGGGCACATTCCTGCTTATCCTGCGCCGAGTTGAGCACGAAATTCTGCTCCCAAGCGCCCCCGGGCAACAGAGCGCGCACGGCTGATCTGCCCCGATAGAATCTAGGAGACGTGAGGGCGACCTGCCCGCACGCATGCTGGGAGGGGGAGACACCATGGTGAAGTCAACGGTCGCAATCATTACTGACAGCGCATCGGATATTCCACCTGATGCAGCCAAGCGGCTCGGCATCACCATCGTGCCGGTCATCGTCTCCTTCGGCTCTGAGAGCTTCAAGGTGAACGAGGAGCTCTCCATGGATCAGTTCTGGAAGCGGCTCACCGCACCAGGCGCACCGTTCCCAAAGACTGCAGCTCCGCCACCCGCCGCCTTTACCGCGGCGTATGACAAGGCGTTTGCTGGTGGCGCCAAAGAGGTCGTCTCGGTGCACGTCGCCTCGAAGCTCTCGGCGACGTATAGGAACGCCGAGATTGCCGCCGCAGACCATCCGCAGTCGAAGAACATTCATCTTGTCGACACCGCGACCGCATCGGCGGCCGAGGGGCTGCTGGTTGCGCGCGCCTATCACCGCGCCGCAGAAGGCTGGAAGGCGCCACAGATCGTCGCTGAACTCGGTGAACTCATTCCAAAGACGCACGTGATCTTCTTCCTCAACTCGTTGGATTACTTGAAGGCCGGCGGCCGCATCAGCCCAGCGCGAGCGGCGATCGGCGGACTCCTTTCGGTGAAGCCGATCATCGACATCATTGACGGTGAGGTTGTGACCCTCGACAAGCCACGAACAACGGCGAAGGCGCGCGAGCGTTTCATGGAGCTCATCAGCGCATCTCCAATCCAGGAGCTGACCATGCTCCATTCGGAGTCGCCCGACATCGAGGCGTTCCGTGATGAGGTCTGCGCTCGGTTCCCAGAGATTGCTGCCTTGAAGCCAGGAATCGTTCGAGCGGGTGCGGCCATTGGGCCACACACCGGCCCGAAGGGTCTCGGCGTCGCGCTGATCCGCGCCTAGTCGCCAAAACCTGCTCCGCCGCACGGGCGGGAGCACGCCGCAACCTACGCGCAACGCCTTTTTTGGGCGCGTTGTAGGGTTGGGTGGATCGCCGCACGGCGTCCGCCAGGCACCCGCCAGGGCGGCAGTGGAGAGGTACAAAACGATGAGTGCACAGAAGAGCGCTTGGGCAGTTGCGCAGCAGCAGTTTGACCTTGCCGCAAAGCGGCTCGGCCTCGACTCCGGCATCGCCGCCGTGTTGCGCGAGCCGCGCCGGCAGCTCACCGTGCACTTCCCTGTGCGCATGGATGACGGCACCACTCGAGTCTTCGAGGGGCACCGTGTACAGCACAACCTTGGACGCGGCCCAGCGAAGGGCGGCATCCGCTTCCACCAGGACGTCAACATCGACGAAGTGAAGGCCCTCTCCATGTGGATGTCGTGGAAGTGTGCCGTGATGGATCTTCCCTACGGCGGCGGCAAGGGCGGCGTCACCGTTGACCCAAAGAAGTTGTCACTCGGCGAGCTTGAGCGCCTGACACGACGCTTCACAACCGAAATCGCCGTCATCATTGGGCCAGAGTCCGATATTCCGGCGCCCGATGTGAACACCAACAGCCAGACGATGGCCTGGATGATGGACACCTATTCCATGCACGTTGGCTACACCGTTCCTGGTGTCGTCACTGGTAAGCCGATTGCGCTCGGCGGCTCAAAGGGCCGCAACGAGGCGACCGCGCGTGGTGCAGTCTTCTGCATTCGCGAAGCAGCCGGCAAGATCAACCTGAACCTCAAGGGCGCGACGGTGGTGGTGCAGGGATACGGCAACGCTGGATCCATTGCCGCACGACTGATCAGCGAGCTCGGCTCAAAGGTGATCGCCGTCTCCGACAGCAGCGGCGGCATTCACAATCCAGCCGGACTCGATCTTGATGCCGTTGATGCGCACAAGAAGAAGACGGGGAGTGTCGTTGGCTTTGCTGGCTCGACGCCAGTGAGCAATCAGGCAATCTTGGAGATCGCCTGCGACGTGCTCATTCCAGCGGCGCTCGAGAATCAGATCACCGCAGAGAATGCAGGGAAGATCAAGACGAAGATCGTCGCTGAGGCGGCGAACGGGCCAACGACGCCGGAGGCGGACGACATCTTGTTCGCGAACGGCGCCATGGTGATCCCTGACATCCTCTGCAACGCAGGTGGTGTGACGGTGAGCTACTTCGAGTGGGTGCAGGACCTGAACCGCGACTTCTGGGAAGAGGAAGAGGTCAACGTCCGCCTTGAGAAGAAGATGGTTCGCGCCTTCCACGAGGTCTACGACATGGCCCAGAAGGAGAAGAGCCACCTGCGAACGGGTGCCTACCTCCTCTCCGTGCAGCGTGTCGCCGATGCCATGACGGTGCGGGGTATCTACCCGTAACCCTCCTGCGCGCTAGGATGCGCACATGGCTGGCCTAGACCACGAAGAGCGCTTTCTCTTTCGCGAGGAGATCCTCGCGCTTGCCGCCGCGCTCACTGAAGGGTCGGCGCTCGACAACGTTGAGGACCTGCTCGTTGACCTGATCACCTCGAGCCACTTCGACGCCGAGGTGGTCACGCTGGAGCGATCACTGCAGGCGATGCTCGGGCAGCGCCAGGGCTCAACCCTGGTGACAGCGCTTACCGCTGCACCTGAGGTCTTTGATGAGGTGGCGCAGTTGCGCCTCCCCCCTGAGGTGGTGGATCGTCTCGCCGGCTGGCGCGCACGCTTCGGCCTGGCGATCGACAACGCACTGAGCTTCCTCTCGAACCCCGACGGCATTCAGGGGCACAACTTCACCACGCAGGTTGCCCACGCCGACGATCGTCGAACGCTGCAGGGGCGGCTCACCTTTGTGCGCTACAGCAACGAGTCTGAATTCTTTATTGCCGATGCGAGCGTCTTCCTTCAGGTTGCGGCCGACCTCCTCGACAAGCTCGGCACGCACATCAGCCGAGACGATGTTGACCAGGAGTCGGTGACGCGCCTGAAAGAGGCAGTCAACTTGATTGAGCGTCGCACCGCGCCGCGCGAAGAGGCGTAACCAGATGACCGGCGCCGCGGGCGCACGGCAGCTCTTCCTCGCCGCGACGGGCCAGAACCGCGGCAAGACCACCACCTCACTCGGACTCTTCGCCGCCTTCCGCGCGCAAGGGCTGGACGCCGGATTCATGAAGCCGGTCGGCCAGCGCTGGATCACCATCGATGACACCCCAGCCGACGAAGATGCCGCCCTGATGCGCGGTGTATTTGACCTGACCGATGCGGTCGCACTTCTCTCCCCGGTGCAGATTCCGCGCGGATTCACGCGCAAGGTGATTGAGGGCCAGGTGGTGGAAGACCTCGGCGCGAAGATTATCGCCGCGCAGGTAGAGCTCGCCCAGAGGCACGAACTGCTGTTGCTCGAGGGCACAGGGCATGCGGGCGTTGGCGCGGTGATTGGCTTGAGTAATGCCGATGTCGCCGCGCTGCTCGGCGCACCGGTGATCATCGTGAGCGAGGGGGGCATCGGGCGGCCGATCGACGAGATCGTGTTGAACGCAGCGCTCTTCGCCGCGCGCGGCGTCGAGGTTGCTGGCGCGATCGTGAACAAGGTCGATCTCGATCTGCAGCCAGAGCTGCCACGCCTCCTTGAGAAGGGGCTCGCGCGCCACGGCATTCCGCTCCTCGGCGTCCTTCCGTACCGCCAAATTCTTTCGAACCCCACGCTGGCGATCATCGAAGACGGACTACAAGGCGAGACCCTCTGGCCTGGCCGCGACATGGACGCGATCATCGGTCGCGTCTCCGTTGCTGCGATGCAGCCAGAGCATGTGATGCAGCGCATCGGCGAGAGCGCCCTCATCGTGGTTCCTGGTGACCGAGAGGATGTGATCGAGGTGCTCACGCAACTGTGGCTTGACGGGAAGGATCATCCCAATAGGCCGCTCGGCTTCGTCCTTAGCGGTGGCTATCGACCGAGCACAAAGGTGCTCGAGATGATTCGGAAGGCGAACGTTTTCGCCGTGCTGATGGAGGGCGACACCTACAGCGTCGCATCCATGGTGCACGACCTGCTGGTGAAGACCCACCCCGAAGATGTGCGCAAGATCGAAGAGATCAAGCAGCTCGTTGCCGGCTCACTCGACGTGAACCGCATCCTCGCTGCGGCGCGTCCCGTTCCAACGCGCTAAGCGGCGCTCCTACGGGAGCGTGATCGCGTCGATCAGGCGCACCCCATCAACGACCGCTGCGAGAGAGACGAGCACCTCACCTGGCGCGGCATCGCCTACCTGTGCGCTCTCTGACAGCGGCACGAGCGTTGCACTCTCGGCGAAGTCGAGGTAGTCGAGCGTGACACTCGGCTCGGCGGTGATCACCCGCTCGGCGAGGGTCCGAAGCATCGCAACGCTCGTGATGCCAGAGGCATACGCCTCAGCGATGAGCGAGAGGGCGACGGGGATCGTTTTTGCCGCGGCAACACGACCGCTCGCTGAGAGCATCTGATTGCGTGAACTGAGCGCAAGGCCATCACTATCACGCACGGTGGTGACGCGGTGGATCGAGATCTGGTCGCTCCGCTGCGCCGCCATCCATTCAATGACGCGCACCTGCTGCGCATCCTTCGCGCCGAAGTACGCCTCATTGGGGCGTACCAGATCAAAGAGGCGAGAGACGACGGTCGCCACGCCGGCAAAGTGCCCAGGCCGGGAGGCACCTTCAAGTCGCGTGGCGAGCGGACCTGGCTCGACGTTGGCAGCTGGTTCGCTGGGTGGGTAGATCTGATCGACATCGGGGGTGAAGAGGAGATCTGCACCAGCTGCCTCGGCGAGTTGCTGGTCGCTCTCAAGGGTGCGCGGGTATCGCGCGACATCAGCGGCGTTCGCAAACTGCCGTGGATTTACGAAGATTGAGACGACCACGGTCGCAGCGGTGCGTCGAGCGGCGGCGATCAGTGCTGCGTGGCCGGCGTGGAGCGCCCCCATGGTTGGTACGAGGGCAATAGGGCGGGGAAGTTGAGCGAGCGACTGCTCGAGTTCCGCGCGAGTAGTGACGGTGCGCATCGCTTTACCGCTGAGCTAGCGCGGAAGCTCGTTGAGGGCGGCGATGAGGGTTGCGTCGCCAGCGATCCCTTGCGCTGCGGTGGGGAAGTCTCCCGACTCCACGTTCGTGCGCCAGGTGGTGAGGGCGGCAATCGCCTCGTCGCGAAGGTTGGCGATGCGCCCGGCGTGGCGCGGTGCGGCGGCGCCGAGTAGGCCGAGCAGGTCTGGGAGCACTTGGATCTGTCCAGTGCACCCGCCACCGGCACCGATGCCGATCGTTGGGATCGTGAGGCGGCTGGTGATCGCGGCTGCAAGCTCCTGTGGCACGAGCTCAATCACGATCGCCGATGCGCCGGCCTCCTGCAGGGCGATCGCATCCTCTAGAAGTGCGGCCGCCGCCTCAGGGAGACGCCCCTTTGCGCGAGGCTTGCTCTCATTCAGTGACGACTGTGGCGTGAAGCCGATGTGGCCAATCACGGGAACGCCACTGCGCACGAGCGCAGCGACGATGGGGGCAACGGCAACGCCACCTTCAAGTTTTACGGCCCCAGCGCCAGCATCGCGAATGAATCGCGCAGCGTTTTCGGCTGCGGTCGGCACATCCACATAGGAGAGGAAGGGCATGTCGCCGATCACCAGTGCGGTGCTGGTTGAGCGCACAACGGCGGCGGTGTGATGCAGCATCTCGCTCATGCCAACGCGAACGGTCGACTCATGGCCGAGCGCAACCTGTGCGAGCGAGTCACCCACGAGCATGAAGTGAATGCCAGCCGCCTCGGCGAACTCGGCGGTCGGGCGATCCCATGCGGTAACTGCAGCGAAGTGGCCGCCTGCGGCGTGCGCAGCGCGCATGTCGGCAACGGTGTGTCGCCCCATCAGCCTGCTCGCGTTGCGAGGAGCGCCGCCACTCGATCCAGGATGGCGTCAGCCACGACACGCTTCGGCGCCGGACCAACACGGGTAACCACCGCGTCGGCTCCGATGATCTCTGCGGCATTTTCGGCACTCTCAAAGCCGATGCCGGGCGCCGTGACGTCGTTGGCGACGATGAGGTCAAGGTCCTTCTTCTCTAGCTTCTCGCGTGCCCGCGGCGTTGCACTCGCCTCTGCCGAGAAGCCCACAAGCAGTGTCTGACGCGTGGCACGTGCACCGAGTGCCTGCGCGACGCCAGCGAGCAGGTCGGGGGTCGGCGTGAGACGAAGTGTGATCTCGCCATCGCGACGCAGCTTCTCGGTCAGCGGGCCGCCCGCAACGCGAAAGTCAGAGACGGCGGCGGTGGCGATGAGTGCATCGGCGGGGGTTGTTGCGCTGCCGTTCGGTGCGGCGAGGAGTGCGCTGCGCAGTGCAGCGTCGAGCGCGTCAACGCTCATGGCGCGCACAATGGCGACCCCTTCAGGGAGCGGCACGCTGACCCGCGCGGCGATCAGGGTGACGTCGGCGCCACGATCGCGCGCCGCCTCAGCCAGGGCGATCCCCTGACGACCCGACGAGCGGTTCGCCAAGATCCGCACCGCGTCGATCGGCTCTTCGGTGCCACCTGCAGTGACCACGATCCGTCGACCAGAGAGGTCGCCAGCCGGTACTGCTGGTGGTCGGCGGCTCTCGTTCGGCTCGCGAATCGGTGCGGCGCCGATCGCGGCCACAACGGCATCAATGATCGCAGCCGTTTCAGCGAGGCGGCCGACGCCCGTTGCGCCACTGGCAAGCGCGCCACTCTCCGGTGCAACAAGTGCGTAGCCGAAGTCATCACGCAGCCGCGTCGCATTTGTTTGCGTTGCCGCGTGTGCCCACATCTCGCCGTCCATTGCCGGTGCGACGATCACGGGTGCGGTGGTGGCGAGGCAGGCGGCGGTCACCACATCTCCAGCGAGGCCGCTCGCCATGGCACCGATCCACTGCGCTGTTGCCGGCGCGATCAGGATCGCATCGGCGGAGTCGGCTGCAACGATGTGGCCGATACGGCCGTCGGGGAGCAGGTCGAGGAGATCGGCATCAACGGCGTGCCCTGTAAGTGTGCGCAGGGTGAGGGGTGAGACGAACCGTGTGGCGGCGGGGGTGAGGAGCGCCTGCACGTCGGCACCCTCGGCGCGGAGTGCGCGCACGATCTCTGGCGACTTGTAGGCGGCGATGGAGCCGGTGATGCCAAGGACAACGAGTCGTCCGGCGAGGCGCTTGCTCATGCGCGCACCGCTGCGGGGAGTGCGTGGATGGCGCGCAGAACAAACTCGGCGTCGCGATGATCGGCGGCAACTGTGGCGCACCAACCGGCGAGCGCCGCGCCACCACTCAGCACAACCGCGGGAGTTGGCGCGCCCGGATCGCGGCGTGACATCTCTTCAATCGACTCTGCAATGAGTGCGGTGATGGCACCGCGTGCGCCGCGGAGGATTCCGGCGCTGAGCGCTTCGGCGGTGTCGGCGCCAATAGGTCCAGCGAGATCGGGGCTCTCGTCGTAGATGGCAACGAGTGGCAGTGCGGCGGCGCCGCTCGCCAAGGCGCGGGAGGCGAGCACGGGAGAGGGGGTGATCGCGCCACCAATGAGGCGGCCACTTCGGTCGACGCAGGTGAGGGTGAGTGCGGTGCCGAGCGTCACCGCGATCGCCCCACGACCACGAGGCGCTCCAAACTCTGTATAGGCGAGCCATGCGGCGAGGAGTCGATCAATGCCGATCTGGGCGGGTGGGGTGAGCGCCAGCTCGAGCGGAACGTCGGCCACGCTCACAAACTCAATGGAGAGATCCGCGCTCTTTGCCACCGCGCGGAGCGCCTCGGCACCGGCTGGCACGACGCTCGCAACACGCAGGGTTGCCGCCTCCCCAGTGCGCTCCGCATCGGCGCGGATCGCTGCGATCAGCTCGGCGGCAACACCACCCCAGGTGACGGCGTCGCGGGGGTCGATAGGGGCGGGGAGGCGCACCACGGCACCGTCAAGCAGGGCGGCCTTCGCCGCACTATTCCCGAGATCAACGGCGTAGCGCACCGCTCAATGATAGGGCGGGCGGCGCGGGTGCGGCGAGGAGCCGCTCTGCGGTAGGCTCTCTCCCTCATGGATCACGAACAGCACGACCGCGCCCCCGGCCTCTTCGTTAATCGAGGCCTCGTCGTGCAGCGCGCCGATAAGGCGAATATCCTCCGCCCCCTCCTGCACCAGACGGTCTCCTATCGCCACCTTCGCGATGGCGAGCAGATCGTCCGCGGCCACGGCTGGGTCGAGGAGGTGCTGGGTGATGATCCCGAGGTCTCCTCAATCTTCACCCCACTCACCATCACCATCAATGTGGATGCCTTCGAGAGCATCGAGTTTGATCTCAGCGAGCCGGGGAACCTTCGCTATGTGCTGCGCTCCGGATCCGACGCAGTGGAGATTGAGTACCAGGCGGGCACCCAGATTCCAGATGCTGCACCCGTGAAGAGCTGGTTGGAATATCGCGGCGAGCAGTATGTGCAGATCGAACTACCAACGGGGGCATGGCCAACGGCGAGTGACGATAAACCGCACTCCAACGAGATCGGCTAACCTGCTGCTATGAGCACCAGCCAGCGCACCCTTGTTCTCGTCAAGCCAGACGGCGTACAGCGCCAGCTTGCTGGTCGAGTGATCACGCGATTCGAAGAGCGCGGCCTCAAGATCGTCGCCCTGAAGATCACCCCGGTGAGCGCGAAGCTCGCTGAGACCCACTACGCCGTGCATGCACAGCGCCCCTTCTTCAAGGGCCTCGTGGAATTCATCTCGTCGGGCCCAGTTGTGGCGATGGTCCTTGAAGGGCCGAACGCCATTGCCGTTGTTCGTTCAATGGTCGGTGCAACGAAGCCGCACGAGTCAGCCCCCGGAACTATCCGCGGCGACTTCGCGCTGGAGACGGCAAAGAATCTGATCCACGCATCTGATGCGCCCGAGACTGCTGCAGCAGAGATCGCACTCTGGTTCCCAGAGGGTGGTCTTGTTGAATACACCCGCGCCACCGACGCCTGGATCCTCTCCGACGAGGAGTAGATCCCCCCGCGACCGCTGGTCGCTACGGCGCTGGCGAGATCTCCCCACTCCCTGACGGGACCACACTTGGCGATACCTCTGGCGATACCGTGGCGCTCGGCGTTGGCTCAACGCTTGGCACAACACTCGGCTCAACGCTTGGCGCCGGTTCAAAGCTTGCTCCTGGCGACACACTTGGCGCTGGCGGGAGCGGACCAGTGCCGCCCGACTCAAGGGCGAGCCAGCCAGCTGCTGCCGCTGCAACGAAGATCGACCCTGCAACCAGCGAGACGGTGATGATGTTGGCGAACGGTCGGGTCTCCGCCTCATGCACGGTTTGACTCTGTGGCGTGAAGCCAACGAGCAGAAGTCGAATCGCTGCAACGATCAAGAGAATCTGACCAATGAACGCAAAGAGTGCGATGAGGGGATTACCACCGAGCAGCAACAGATTTAGTCGCGCCGCGAGTACGGCACCAGGTGGCAGCGCCGCGATCGCAATGATCGCGGCGACAAGAGCAATCCCGTTTGCCCCCGTGCGACGTGCCCACCCACCGAGTTCACTAATCGAGGTGGTTCCATATCGTCGCCGCACGCTCACGAGCCAGAGGCCAAAGAGCGAGATGGTCAAGATCCCGGGGAGCACGATCAGTCGTGAAGAGGTGTCGGTCGGTGACTGCAGAGCGGCCGCCGCGGCGAGCGCCAGCCATCCGGCGTTCCCCACCGCGATGAAGCCGACGATCTCACCGATATCGTCGTGCAACAGGGCGGAGACAGCGCCGAAGACCAGTGTTGCCGCGCCTGCAAGCAGGATGCCGGGCACGATCGCGCCACCGAGAGGATCCGTGATGCCGCTCGCCAGTACCGAAAGCTCGCTCATCACAATGAGCGCAAGTGCCGAGGGGATCCAGACACCGACCAGGAGCGAGCCCACGATCGGGAGGGCCTCAAAGATTTTGATTAGTCGGCCATGGAAGGGGAAGACTCCTGCGGCCACGATGAGCACGAGCGAAACGCCGAGTGCCGTTCCTGCGGCGAGCGATGCGGGGGTAGCGTACGACGCATCAACGGCGGCGTAGGAGATTGCCGTGCGCAGAATCTCAGCAATCACGACTGCGGGGAGCAGAAGGGAGACGGTTCGAAGGTCGCGGAAGACTGCACGAGCGCGACCAACATCGTCCTTGCCGCTCGCCGCTGCGCCAGAGATGCCCAGGCTGGCGAAGAGGAGGAGTGCAATCGGCGCAATGCCGGATGGAATCGCCAACGCGAGATCAATCGCGGCGATACCGAACAGCGCAATCTGCCCCATGGCGCCGGCTCGACGCCCCTCGCCAGCGCCAACGATCACTGCGAAGACGATGCCGCCCAGCAGCACCAGCAGGCGACCAGGCTCCGAAGGGTCAATGGCGATCTGGCCAATCTTGAGTGTTGAGAGATAGCCAGCGCCAGCAAGCGCTGCACCAACGGCGGTGATGAGCAGTAGGAGCTGCACGCCAAATGTTGCGTATGTCGCGGCGTCATCACGCTGCGGTCCGCGCCAGAGTCGAATGAGCGGAACGAGGGCGAGGGAGCTCAGCGCCATGAGCGTAGGGAAGAGGGCGCGGATCGCCGCCAGGGCTTCCACTTCGGTCATTGCTCCTCCTCAGCGTTTGAGATTCGCGTTGCAACGCTGCCGCCAACGACCAGGATGCAGGTGAACCCTGCGCCAATCGCCAGCGAGGTGAGTGGATCAAGTGCCCCAAAGATGGAGGTGCGCAGCAGCATGGTTCCCGCAAGCGTCACAACGGCTGCGCGCGTTGTCGCTTCAATGAAGCGACTGGTAAGGAGCGGTGGGAGGCCGACGACGAGGAGTGCGACGCCAGCGGCTCGGAGCGCGTCGCTACTTGATTCAATCGGGAGAGCGAGTGGCACGAGCCCAAGCAGGAGGCCCGCGATTGCGCTGGCGACGACGACTGGATGCTCGAGCAGTGTGCGGACAAGGGTGCGGAGGGCGAGATCACGGCGCAGCGCCTCTCGCTCAAAGAGGTTTTCAGGGAGTGCCGCGACGAGGCCAATGCCAATTGCGGAGAGGCGCAAGATCAACCCGATGTGGTTTGGATCTGCGACGGAGAACTCCAGCGCGCTTGAGGTCAGCGCTAGGAGCGCGATGGCGACCCATGCACCGCGACCGGCACTGGTGACCGCCAGCGTGCCCGCCAGGATGGCGATGAGGACGAGGGGCAGCTCAAGGCCGGGCATCTAGGGTGCGGCCTGTCGGTAGGTTGGCGGCGTGATGATGGTGAGCAGGTCAATGGGGAAGTAGCGCAAGATCGCCCGCCCGATCACGCTGGTGGTAGGAATGGGGCCGTAGGCACGCGAGTCGGAAGAGTTCGATCGGTGGTCGCCGAAGACGAGGAGCTCTGTGGGTCCGAGTACCCAGCGGCCAGACTCACCGGCCCCGCCTCCGCCACCATCACGGTAGGTATAGGTCTCATCGATCGCTATCCCATTCACGCTGACCACCCCGTCGACCAGGTCAATCGTCTCGCCAGGGAGCCCAATCACCCGCTTGATATATGGGGTGCCCGATGCGTCGGCGGGCCAGGTGCTGGGGGGTCGAAAGATCACGATGTCGCCCCGGTGGTACCCGGTGAGCGCTGCGGTGAGCTTATCGGCGAGCACGTACTGGCCAGGCTCGAGGGTTTGCCGCATTGAGCCCTGCTCGACCCGAAACGGTTGCGCCACGAAGGTCTGCAGGAGATAGAAGGCGAGGATGGTCAGCGCCACCGTCTGCACGATCTCTATGGCAAGTCTTCGGAGGCGCATCTTGCTGAGTATAGGCGGGGGAGGGTGTGCGGTTGACCCACGGCGGGGCCTCCCCGTACCATCACCTCACCAGGAGCCCATCCTGGCGGGTCGCACATGCGACCTGCAGCCCGACAGACGCCCGACCCGAAGCGCGGTGCCAAGCACCGCGGCCACGCGACGGACTGGACGCATCGGAGGAACAAGAAGAATGGAAATCACGTCGCTCATGTTGCAGGGGCTCGTGCTCCCAGCAGCAGTTATCGCAATCCTCTTCGCCTTGTGGTTGGCCAGCGATGTGCTGCGCCGCGACAAGGGGACCCCAGCAATGCAAGACGTTGCGGGCATGATCTTCGAGGGAGCTATCGCGTTCATGCGACGCCAGTACATCACCATCGGCGTGCTCTCAGTAGCGATGGCCGTGCTGATTGGCGTGCTCATTGCGAACTTTGAAACGGCGGCCGTGGCTGACACCGAAGTCTATGGCGCAGATCTCGGCATTCGTACCGGAATCGCCTTCATCTTCGGTGCCGCCTGCTCCATGGTGTCAGGCGTCATCGGCATGTACGTCAGCGTCAAGGCAAACCTTCGCACCACCGCCGCCGCCCGCCAGGGTGTCGTCAAGGCGGTGCAGGTCGCTATGCGTGGTGGAGCCGTCTCCGGCTTCCTCGTTGCGGCGCTCTCGCTACTCGGCGTCTACGCAGTCTTCGTCTTCTTCGGTGGACTTGAGCGCCCAGCAGAGGCGCCGTTCCTGATCGTTGGCTACGGCTTCGGCGCATCGTTTGTTGCGCTCTTCGCCCAGCTCGGCGGCGGTATCTACACCAAGGCTGCCGATGTTGGCTCCGACCTCGTCGGTAAAGTTGAGAAGGGAATCCCAGAGGATGACCCTCGCAACGCCGGCGTGATCGCCGACCTCGTGGGCGACAACGTTGGCGACTGCGCCGGCCGCGGCGCCGACCTCTTTGAGTCGACTGCCGCCGAGAACATCGGCGCCATGATCTTGGGCGTTAGCGCCTACAAAATTGCGGAGGGCATGGGCTGGGCACACCCAGAGTCGTGGATCTTCTTCCCGCTCGTGGTGCACGCCTTCGGCCTTCTGAGCACGATCGTGGCGATGGCCTTCGTGCGCGGCAACGATAAAGAGAATCCAATGAACATCCTGAACCGCGGCTACTGGGCAACCACCATCATCTCGGCTGGTCTGCTCGCGCTCGCCTGCGCAGTGATGTTGGACGCGGGTAACTCCAACGCCTGGCTCTGGTTCTTCGGCGCCGGTGTCGTAGGCCTCGCCACCAGCGTGGCATTCGTCTACATCACCCAGTTCTATACGGCTGGCTCGTATCGACCGGTTCGTGAGATCGCAGAGGCGAGCCGAACGGGCGCCGGTACGAACATCATCGCTGGCACCGCCGTTGGTTTTGAGACCACGCTGGTGACTGCCGTCTCCATCTCGGCGGCGATCTTCGCCTCGAACTGGCTCGGCACCCAGGCTGGACTTGCCGCAGGACTTTCGGGCGTCGCCCTTGAGAAGTTCGGCATCTTCGGCACCGCCGTTGCGACGGTCGGCATGCTCATGACCACCGCCTACATCTTGGCGATGGACACGTTCGGACCGATCACCGACAACGCCGGTGGTATTGCTGAGTTCAGCCGCGCACCACAGAAGGTGCGCGCTGTAACCGACAAGCTTGACGCGGTCGGCAACACGACCAAGGCACTCACCAAGGGGTACGCGATCGCGTCGGCATCGCTCGCCGCATTCTTGCTCTTCTCGGCCTATCTCGACAAGGTGAACCTGATCCTGGAACGCTCTGGTCGACCGCTCATTGAGTCGGTCAACTTGGCGAACGTGAACGTCTTCATCGGCGCTTTCATCGGCGCGATGCTCGCGTACTTCTTCAGCTCGCTCGCCATTCGCGCCGTTGGGCGCACGGCGCAGGCGATCATCGTGGAAGTGCGACGTCAGTTCCGCGAGATTCCGGGAATCATGACCTACAAGGCGCGTCCGGATTACGCGCGCGTCGTTGATATCACCACCATTGCCGCCCTGCGCGAGATGATCGCTCCAGGTGTGGTTGCGGTGGCGACCCCTGTCCTGGTTGGAGTGCTACTCGGCGCTGAGGCGGTTGCAGGCTTCTTGATCGTTGGAACGATCAGCGGCGTGCTACTGGCCACGGTGTTGAACAACTCCGGCGGCGCATGGGATAACGCCAAGAAGTTCATCGAGTCCGGCGGACTCAAGGATGCGAAGGGGAAGGCCCTCGGCAAGGGGAGCGACGCCCACGCGGCCGCCGTTGTTGGCGACACAGTCGGCGACCCATTCAAGGACACCGCTGGTCCATCGCTGCACGTTCTCGTGAAGCTGTTGGCCACGGTTACCCTGGTGCTCGCTCCGCTCTTTATTCGCGGCTAGTCCGCGCCTCTAGGCACGTAACTGAAGCGGCGCTTCCCATTTGGGAGGCGCCGCTTCATGCTATGCCCCCACAGCGTCAGTTCGGCGCGCAGGGGATAGCGGGAGGGCGCAATGGGCAGTGATCCAGTATCTGCAGCACTCATCGCCCTGCTGCTCGGACTCGTTCAAGGTGCAACCGAGTTCCTGCCAATCTCCTCATCGGCACACCTCTACGCGATTCCGTATCTCTTCGGCATCAGCGATCCGCTCCTCTCGTCGCTCGCCTTTGGTGCGGTGATTCATTTGGGCACCCTCGCCGCCGTTCTGGTTGCACTTCGTAGCGACGTGACGCGGCTGACCCTCGTAGCGCTGCGAACCATCGCATCAGGTGGACGCCACCGCGGCGATTCTGCCGACGAGCGACTCATCCTTGCGATCGTGATCGGCACGGTTCCCGCTGTACTGCTGGGCCTAACGGCTGGCGATCTGCTCGAGAGTGCGGTGCGCACACCACTCGTTGTTGCGGGGGCGGTCACTGCTGGAGCGTTGCTCCTCTGGTTTGCGGAGCGTGTCGGCTCGCGTGAGCGACCGCTACAGAGCGTCGGCGTCATCGATGGTCTCATGGTCGGTCTGGCGCAAGCACTCGCACTCATCCCGGGCATCAGTCGCTCCGGCGCAACGATTAGCGGCGGACTCCTTCTCGGCTTCCGTCGCGAAGCGGCGGCGCGATTCGGTTTCTTGCTCGGCATCCCCGCCATCGCCGGCGCTGGCACGATGCAGCTGAAGCGCCTCCTTGAGTCGAGCGAAGACCTTGCGGCGAGTGCGCCACTCCTCGTCATTGGCGTGGTGAGCGCATTCATCTCAGGCCTCTTCGCCATCAAGCTCCTCTTCCGCATCTTGGATGGCGGTAGCACGCGCATCTTCGTGGCGTATCGTTTCGCCTTTGCCGCCGTGCTAGTTGCCTCGGTCGTTCTGCGAGGCGGCGAGTAGTGGATCTCGGCAAGAGCGTTCGCCACCGCGCCCTGCGCGACATCGTGTCGCGACAGGCGATCCGCACCCAGCGGGAGCTGGCAACCGCGCTCAAGCGGCAGGGGATCCCCGCAACACAGGCAACACTCAGCCGAGATATCACCGAGCTCGGCCTCATTAAGGTGGATCGCGGCGGCTCACCGGCCTACGCCTTCGCCCCAGGTCGCTCGGTTGAGATCGCGTCGGAAGAGCGGCTCCATGCCCTACTCGGCGCGATCCCACTCGACGCCTCGGTAGCGGGGTCGATCCTGGTGCTGAAGACGCTCCCAGGGAGCGCGCACGCCATTGCCGCCTCCCTCGACCGCCTCCGACTCCCTGAGATTGTTGGCACGGTGGCGGGGGACGACACCCTCTTCGTGGCCGTGCGCGATGCGGCGGCGATGCGCAAACTCCGCAAGCGCCTGACCGATCTCGCCCAGCGAGGCTAATCACCGCCGCGGGCGCTAGGATTCCCAGCATGTATTGGGCAGATGAACTCGCCGCACGCGTCTCCGGGCCCCAGGTCGTCAACGACTCCAAGACCCCATCGGGCACGGTGCACGTTGGCTCCCTCCGCGGACCAGTCATGCATGACGCTATTGCCCGCGCCCTGCGCGACCGCGGCATCCCCGTGCAGTTCCGCTACGGCGTTGAAGACATGGATGCGATGGATGCGCAGGCACTCCTCACCCCAGACGCAGTGGAGCGCTACATGGGCGTGCCACTCGCGCACGTTCCCGCACCTGAGGGGAGCAGCGCTGCGAACTATGCGCGCCACTTTGTGGGGACGCTCTTCTTCCCAACCTTTGCGCGCCTCGGCATTCGACCAGAGTTCTACTGGCTCTCTGAGATCTACCCAACCGGGCAGCTCGATCCATTCATTCGCACCGCCCTCGATAAGGCGCAGGTGATTCGCGACCTCTACGTGCGCGTCAGCAATGTGGAGCGACCAGCAGGCTGGCTGCCGATCCAGGCGATCTGCGAAGCGTGTGGCCGCGTTGGCACCACCCTCTCCGACGACTGGGATGGCGAGACGATTCGCTACCGCTGCCTCCCGGACTACGTGAAGTGGGCACAGGGCTGCGGACACGAAGGTCGACTCGCGCCATTTGGTGGCAAGGCGAAGATGCCATTCAACGTGGAGTGGGCGGCGAAGTGGTCACTGATGGGCGTCACCATTGAAGGGTGCGGCAAGGACCTCGGCACCAAGGGTGGATCGCGCGATCGCAGCGAGGCAATCTCGCGCGAAGTCTTTGACCGCGAGCCGCCGATCAACGTGATGTACGAGTTTCTCAACGTTGGCGGCAAGAAGATGTCGACCTCCAAGGGGCTCGGCGCTGCCGTGCACTCGATCTCCGAATCGATCCCCCCTGAGGTGCTGCGCTTCCTCTTCTTGCGCCCACGTCCGAACCATGCGATCGACTTTGATCCGGCCGGCAGCGACGCGATTCCGCGCCTGCACGATGAGTACGACCGCATTAGCGCGGCTACCGCAGGCAAGACGGTTCGTGGCGAACTCCCGCCCGATCACGAGCGCCTGCAGTTCTTCAGCCAGATCGCCGACAGCACCGCCGAGGCGGCGAAAGAGGTTGCCGCTGCGTGGCGCCCAGCATTCGGACAGCTTTCGCTCTTGCTGCAGCTTCCAGGTGTGAACGTGGTGGAGCGCGCCGCGGCAGAGAAGGGGAGCCCACTTACCGGCGCCGAATCAGCCGAACTGAACGAGCGCATCGCCGCCGTGACCAACTGGCTGCGTGATTACGCCCCAGAAGAGGCGCGCATTGCGGTGCGACCAGAACTGCCAACCGATGCCGTTGCGGCCCTCAGT
>QWRK01000010.1 GCA_003670455.1 Candidatus Aquidulcis sp.
CCATCAGTCAGACAGGCATGGTGGTGCACTGGCGCAATGTTCGTGGCGCTGATTGGCAGAAGAAGGCGCTACTGAACGGAGTCGGTGCAGTAGTCACTGGCGTTGTGCTTGTCATCATCTCGCTTGCAAAGTTTGCGGTTGGTGGCTGGATCATCTTTATCTTGGTTCCACTTGTCGCGATCTTTATGGCCCTTGTGCGCCGCCGCTACAACCTGCACGAGCGCGAGCTGGCCATTAAGCCAGACCTCGTCTTTGATGCACCACATCGCCCACGAAGGATCATTGCGCCGTTCGGCGAGATTAACCGCTCAACGGTTCGTGCAATCACGCTCGGTCGAATCCTTGAAGGCACCACTGGTGAGCTGACCGCCGTGCGCGTCGTGTTTGATGCCGCGGAAGAGGCGGAGATTCGCGAGCGCTTCGAAACCCTCTTCCCTGGCGTACGCCTCGTCACGGTTGAGTCTCCGTTCCGCGCCATCGTGGAGCCGATCTGCCACTACCTCGACGAGATCGAGGATGAGGATGCGCACCTGCCAGCAGAGCAGCGCCGCATCAACGTGGTGCTGATTCCGGAGTACGCCGGCCGTCACTGGTGGGATCGCATCCTGCACAACGGCAACGGGAAGCGCCTTCGCGAGACGCTGCTCGGCCGACGCAACACGGTGATCCTCGACGTTCCGTACCGCCGCGACCTCGAGTAGGCAGCTCCCGCCCCAACGCCCCCCCCCGCACATCACCCTCATCCGAGGGCGCCCTTGCCTCCGTGGCTGCCATTCTGTGGATAACTCTCTTGACAATGGTATTGATAGGGTTGTAGCCTGTCTGGGTGTTGAAGAGTAGGGGTGCCGGCGTCGATCCAGCACGGCCGGTCTACGTGATCAGCGTGGCCGCCAACATCGTCTCGGTTCACCCCCGCACCCTGCGCATTTACGAGGAGGAGGGCCTGATCTGCCCCTCCCGAACCGAATCGAACATCCGCCTCTTCTCGGAGAACGACCTGCGGCGGATCCTCTGGATACGCCACCTGACGCAAGACTTTGGGGTCAATCTCGCCGGCATCAAGCTCCTCTTCGAACTTGAGGAGCGGCTCGGGGAACGAATCTTGGAGCGACTGTACGAAGAGGGCCAGGCGGAAGAGGCGAAGCGAGCGCCGCAGGAAGCGGCAGGAAGGGGACGAGCATGAGCGAGCGAACCGAACGAGAGATCCAGGCAGACCTTGACGAGGAGCTCAACGAAGAGGAGCAGCTCGCCATCGACGAAGCGGTCGCCGCAAGCGACGACGAAACCGTCGTGCCACGCGGACGCGGCTCCTTCCCCCTTGTTCCCCTCCGCGAGATCGTCATCTTCCCGGAGATGGTTGCGCCGCTCAAGGTTGGCCGCGATAAGAGCGTTGCGGCGATTCGCGCCGCGGCTGCCGCGGGCGGCTGGATCGCCCTGGTGACCCAGCGTGAGCCAGAGCAAGAAGAGATCACCTCAGTTGATCAGCTACATGCCATGGGCACGCTCGCAAAGATCGCGCAGGTCGTAAACCTTCCGGACGGCACACTGCGCGCCGTGGTGCAGGGTCAGCGTCGCTTCAAGGTGAAGTCACTCGACACCACTGGTGCCGCGCTCATGTTGAAGGGCACCATCGTCGAGACACCAGAGGTCACCGGCGTTGAGGTTGAGGCGTTGATGCGTAGCGTTCAGGCGCAGGTAGAGACGTACGTCACCTCTGGTGCGCCGGTGCCACCTGAGGCGGCTGTCGCGGCGAAGAACATCAGTGATCCAGGGCTCCTTGCCGACATGACGGCCTACACCCCAGACATGACGACCGATCAGCGACAGGAGCTGCTCGAGACGATCGATGTGGTCGCTCGACTTAAGTACGTCGCGTCGTTCTTGTCACGACAGATTGAGATCCTCGAGATCAAGGGGAAGATTCAATCCGACGTGCGCTCTGAGATGGATAAGAGCCAGCGCGAATACTTCCTGCGCGAACAGCTCAAGGCAATTCAGCGCGAGCTCGGCGAAGAGGATCCGCAGCAGGCGGAGACGAATGAACTGCGCGAGAAGGTCGAAGCCTCTGGCATGCCAGAGGAGATCAAGTCGCGCGCACTCAAGGAGCTTGACCGCATGAGCCGCATCCCTTCGGCATCGCCCGAGGTTGGCGTGATTCGTACGTACGTTGATTGGCTGATCTCAATGCCATGGAACGTTGCGACAGAAGACCGCATCGAAATCAAGGAGGCGGCCAAGGTGCTCGCCGACGATCACTACGGTCTTGAGAAGGTGAAGGAGCGCATCATTGAGTACCTCGCGGTGCGCAAGCTCGCCCCGCAAGTGAAGAGCCCGATCCTCTGCTTCGCTGGGCCTCCAGGGGTTGGTAAGACATCACTTGGTAAGTCGATCGCTCGCGCGATGGGCCGCAAGTTTGTGCGCATGAGCCTTGGTGGCTTGCACGACGAGGCGGAGATTCGTGGGCACCGCCGAACTTATATCGGCGCGCTCCCCGGTCGCATCGTGCAGGGGATCAAGCAGGCGGGCACGAAGAATCCTGTCTTCATGCTCGATGAGATCGACAAGCTCGGCGCGGACTTCCGCGGCGATCCGTCGTCGGCACTACTTGAAGTGCTCGACCCAGAGCAGAACGCAACCTTCCAGGACAACTACCTGGAAGTAGAGTTCGATCTTTCGCAGGTGCTCTTCGTCGCCACCGCGAATCAGCTCGACACCATTCCTGCGCCGCTGCGCGACCGTATGGAGATCATCCAGATTCCTGGATACACCGAGGCGGAGAAGGTGCAGATCGCAAAGCGCTACATCTTGCCAAAGCAGCGCGAGAATCATGGCCTGACCGAGGCGCAGGCGATCGTCCCTGACGACACGCTCGTGCACCTCATTCGGCACTACACGCGAGAGGCGGGCGTGCGCAATGCGGAGCGAGAGATCGCCACCGTGATGCGCAAGCTGGCACGCGCCGTTGCTGAGAAGAAGGGGCGTAAGCCTGAGGTTGATGCCAAGCGGCTCGCCACCTGGCTCGGGCCAGAGCGACACGAGTACGGCGAGATGGATAACGACGATCAGGTCGGTTCAGCCACAGGCCTCGTTGTGACGCCTGTCGGCGGTGATGTGGTCACCGTCGAAGTTGGTGTGATGGAGGGGCGTGAGGAGTTGATTCTCACCGGCCAACTTGGCGATGTAATGAAGGAGTCGGCACGGGCCGCACTGACGTGGATCAAGGCGCACGGAGCGGAGCTTGGCATTGCGCCAGAACGCTTCGAGAAGTCTGGTCTGCACATTCACGTTCCAGCAGGCGCGATCCCGAAGGATGGTCCTTCGGCGGGCGTGACGATGGCGACGGCGATCGTGTCGGCGCTCACCGGTATCCCTGTTCGTAAAGAGGTGGCGATGACTGGCGAGATCACCTTGCGCGGCCGTGTGCTGCCGATCGGTGGCCTCAAGAGCAAGGCGCTGGCAGCACACGCCTCAGGGGCACGCGTGGTGCTGATTCCGAAGAAGAACGAGAAGGACCTGCCGGAGATCCCTGAGGAGATCCGCAAGTCGCTGAAGATCATTCCGGTGGAGACGATCGGCCAGGTGCTCGAGCATGCCCTGCGCCGCAAGCCGAAGCCGCTCCCAGCGAACCACGGCACGCCGCGACCGCCGCGGATCCCCGTGCGCTCACCTGGGGCATCGGGCCGGCCGAGCTGATCTGACGCGTTGATCAACCGACTCGCAGACCGTATTGAGGAGGCGCTCCGTCGCGATGCGACGGGGCGTCTCCCCGCACTCCCCCTTCCGCTTCCTGAGGCGCTCACCCCACTCCGCCTGCCAGGTCTCGAGCCAGTTGACCTGAATCCGCCTGCCAGCAGCAATCCGCGCATTGCGGTGGTGACCGCGCTCCTTGTGCCCCCTGTGGCCCTGGGGAGCTGCAGCCCTACCGGCGGCGGTGAGAGCGTTGACCCGCATCCGTTCGACTGCCAGGTGCTGCTGATCAAGCGGGCTGAACGCGGCCGACACGGCGGACAGATCGCTCTTCCGGGTGGCGAACTCGAGGGGGACGAAACGCCGCAAGAGACAGCGATCCGCGAACTGCATGAGGAGCTCGGCTTTCATGCCGCTGACCCAGAGCACGACATTCGCTTTGTGGGCTCGCTCGATCCCGCCTATGTGCCAGCGAGCAACTTCTTGGTGCAGGTGCTTGTTGCTGTTGCGCCACAAACGCCACAGATCACACCGGACCCACGTGAAGTTGCCGAAACACTCGGGGCCGAACTTGGTCTCTTTGATCCGCGACACGAGGTGCACGTTGTTGACGCCGAAGAGCAGGGCCAACGCTTGCGATATGGCGTGATTCCAGTGCCAGGAGAGCGACGGGTCTGGGGCCTCACGGCACGACTGCTCTGCGAACTCGCCTCGCGACTCGCGCAGGCGTAGCGAACGAAGGGCTAGGCGCTGCGGCGACGCGGCCCTGGTGGTGGAGGGATCGGTGCGCTAAAGCCGCTCGGTAGCGCGCCCTGCTCCGCAAGGCGACGGATCACGAAGCCGTAGTACTCATCAACCGACGCGCCGACGCGGTCCCACGTGAAGAGCTCTGAGCGCTCAATGCCTGCAGCGCTCAATCGAGCCTTCAGCTCTGGATCGTGGATCACGCGTCCGAGCGCATCGGCCAGCGCGTCAGAATCTGCTGGGGGAACCAAGATGCCATCGCGCTCGCGACGCACGACGGCGCGATACCCGTGGATGTCGGAGCAGATAACTGGTGCGCCGGCAGACATTGCCTCGAGCAACACGATGCCAAACGACTCTCGTCCAGTTGCTGGGGAGACGAACACATCTGCAGTCTTGAAGAGCTGCGCCTTCTCTGGATCACTCACGCGCCCAAGGAACTCAACGTCGTTGAGTTGTCGCGTCAGTACGTAACGGCGCGCTTCGCGCTCACCAGGTCCCGAGCCAACGATGAGGAGACGAACCTGTTCACCGTTGACTTGCATCTTGCGAATCGCACGCAGAAGATGAATCAGACCCTTGCGTGGCTCCATGCGACCAACGAAGAGCACATTCGGAACGCCGTCGCGATAGCGAGAGATCGGCACCGCATTGCGATAGCGACTTGGCTCAACGCCGTTTGGAACGATCTTGTACTCACTTGGGAAGTAGCGGCTGATGAAGTGGCGTGCCGCTGGGCTCACGGCGATTCGCCCATGCAGTCGATTCGCATAGTCACCCATCACGCGCCGGCCAAACTCGTAACTGAGTGAAAGCCCGCCAAATGCGTGGAAGGTACCGATGTTCACCGATTTCGAAAGCGTGAGCACTACGAGGCTAAGGAACGGCACGAATGGCTCGTGGAAGTGCAGCACGTCGAACTGTTCTCGCTCGAGCAGCTCGCGCACCTGCTTCAGATAGGTTGGGCTCAATGTGATCGTTCCCATCGAGCCGTTGAACGGAACACTGAAGCCCTTCCCGATGCGAATCACATCTCCTTCAGAAGCTTTCTGAAGTCCGTGGCTGCTGGTGATGATGCGCACATCGTGCCCGCGTGACCGAAGAACGCGATAGAGGCTGCCAACGTGATCGTTCACACCACCTGGCATCGGGTACACGTACGGTGTGACGAGGCCGATCTTCACTTGTGCTTCACCGGTCGCTTGTGGCTGTGCGGGTAGCCAAGGTCGCGCCCATGTCGTTCGCCACCGAACGTCCAGATTGGTCGGGTCACGCCGCGCAGGTCTTGCCCGAGACCAATGAGATTCCGCAGCATCTGACGAGCGAAGATCGCCGGGCTCTCTAGCAGCGTGTGGTCCTCGCCCTCGCCTGGCTTCACCGTGCCCGCGAGAATCGCGCGCCGAAGCGCGGCTGCTGAGCGCCCCGGAAAGGTGGTGTAGACGCGACCGATCGCCTCGAGCACGTGGGCGTCAGAGGAGCCGACTCCAGGGAGGCCAAGCTCCTTCGCCAGCCGCTGGACCCGCGCACGCGGGAAGGTGCCGAAGATCGTGGGGTTGAAGGTCTCCAGGGCATCGGGGCGGCAGGCAGGGTCACGATCGTTCGCTACGGCCCGCAGGGCCCCAGCCTGGGCGCAGAGCGGGTGCGGGAAGAGCGGGTGGGCTGGGATAGCAATCCCGCCCTGCTCATGGATCTCCGCGATGGTGCGGCGAAGGGACCGGAGTGGGCGGACACGCTCTTCAAGGAAGAGTCCAAGCACGTGGCCCTGCAGCGTGGAGATCTCCTCACCAACGATGACCTGCACGCGCAGCTTGTTCTTGATCGCCATCGCCTGTGCCGCCTTCGCAGCATCGATGCGATCGTGGTCTGTGATCGCAATCACATCGAGTCGCAGCTCCTCGGCTCGCGCGAGCACCTGCGCAACACCAGCGGTGCCGTCGGAAGCCATCGTATGGATGTGCAGGTCGGCTCTCCCCTGCAGGCCAGTCATCCGTCGCTTTGTTGGGCTCATGACGGTAGATCGTCCCAGATTGGATAGAAGAGCGTCCACCACTGCTCAGGGGCCTTGCTGATCAACTCTTCAAACGCAGCAGCGACACCAACCAGCGCAACCTTGGTTCGCTCCATGCGATCTCCCGTTGCTGGCACCTCTACTTGTCGAATGTATCCCGTGTAGAGTCCGCGATCTTCACGAATCACCGCCGCAACGAAGAGTCGCGCGCCGCTCTCTACGGCGAGCAACCCTGCGCCAATCGGCAGCCGTGCGGGCGCACCAAAGAGCGAGACGGGCACTCCGCGCCCAGTGATGTTTCGGTCACCAACCAAGCCAACAATGCCACCCGCAGCGAGCTCCACAGACATCACCGCTGCAGCACCCTGCGCGCCAATGATGCGAAGCCCTAGACCCTCGCCTCGTACGCGCAACATCCAGCGTTGCAGCACCGGATTACCGAGCTCCTCCATTGGCGCAACAGGCTTCATGCCGCTGCGATCGGCGAGGATGCTACCCGGAAGTTCAATGGCGCCAAGGTGTGCAGCAAGAAAGATTGCACCGCCACTATCGCGCGTGAACGCAGCGCGCACAGACTCTTCGCTCTCGAGGCGGACACGTGTAGCAATGATCTTCCGCGCATGTCGCGGCGCTCGCGCCGTTTCAATGTAGAAGCGCACATGATGCTCGAAGAGCAGTTCTACGCCACGAGAAAGTGCGCTGCTCGTTGGCGCGACACCATCACGATGGGTGTAGACGCGTGCCAAATTCTTTCGAGCCATCGCTGCGCGCGTTCGCATGATGCGTGGCCCAACTCTCCCCCATGCCCGTGCAATTGCGACAAGAAGCGATTCCGGTAGGCGAGAGACAAACGAGAGCGCCCCAATGATGAGGTAGCCGATCAGTGCGCTCATGATGCGCTCTCGCCTCCGCGGCGTGTTGTCTCTTTTGACATGAGTGCAGCACTCTCTGCAAGCTCTTGCTGTTTTGTGGCGTTTGGCCACATTGGCTTGAAGCAGTTCCACTGCAGTGGTTCAGTGCGAATCAACTTCTCCATTGCAGTCGCCGTCTCTTGTGTCGCTGCAAGGAGAGCGGCTGGGGATCCGTTTCCTGCGCTAATCGGCGCGCCGTACAAGATTCGGAAGTGGCCGGGTCGCTCTCGTCGAACAAAGAACGGGATGATTGGAGCATTACCACGCGCGCTCAACACCGCCGGGCCACTTGGGAGTGTGGTCCATCGGCCAAAGAGCTGGCATGGGATCCCGTCGGGCTTGTATCCCCAATCGCTCAGTAGAACGATGAAGCCACCGCGCTTCAGTGCGCTAAACACCTCGCGAATGGCCTTCCAGTCGATGACCTTGATCCCCCATGCTGCGCGAAGGCGACGAAGGAGCTCGTACATTTCTGGGAAGGCGCTGTCGTCGGCGACAACGTTTACGTCATACGCGCGTTCACCAAGTGACGCGGCGCCAAGCTCGTTGTTGCCCGCGTGAAAGCCTACGAAGATCGCGGCCTGTCCTCGTGCGCGGAAGTCGTCCATGAATGCGGCCTCGCTCAGGTCGACATCGGCGGCGATCTCTTTGAGTGAACGGCTTGGCAGGCGCAGTAGCTCTGCTGCGAAGCGCCCATAGGTGCGGTAGTTCGCAAGGGAGCGGGCGCGCACGAGCTTCTCGCTCCCCGGGAGTGGTCGACCCTCTGCATCGGCAACGCCGAGGACGACCGCGGCATTGCCGTCGGCAATACGCCGCTTGGCCGGCCAGAGGAGATAGGCAAGTGGGGCGAGCGTGGCGAAGAGCGCCTCGACCGGGCGTGGGGGGAGGATGCCAATGACCCACATGAGGAGGCGGTAGCCGGCGTAGACGGTGCGCTCCCAGGCGCGCCGGACGAGGTAGCCAGGGGTGCGCTTTGGCGCCTGGCGACGGAGCGGCGAGGGGGTGGCTGCCCCCTGGGGCGGCTGTGGTTCGCTCATTTGTGGAGTGTAGGGGAGAGCCGCCGCCCCCTTGCGGGGTGCGACGGCTCTCTCCAGTGTGAAGGCGGGACTGGCCGAAGCCAGCCTCGCAGCGGAACGACTAGGCGCGAACGGAGTTCAGTGACTCGGAGGTGGGGTACCCCTCTTTGGTCACCTGGGTTCCGTCGAGGACGCGATTGTCCTCGCCGCGGATGAAGGCCTCCACTGCGGCGTGTGCGACGTCGTCGCGCAGCTGCATTGGTGGGCTCTTCATGAAGTACGACGAAGGCGCAACGAGCGTCCCCGCCAACTTGCGATCAAGGCCGAGCTTCGCGCAGCGAATAGCGTCCGTGATGACGCCGGCGCTGTTTGGCGAATCCCACACCTCAAGCTTCAGCTCCGCCGTGAGTGGCACACCGCCGAAGGTTGTTCCTTCGAGTCGGATGTTTGCCCACTTGCGGTCAAGAAGCCACGGCACGAAGTCCGAAGGACCAACGTGTACCTGCTCATCGCCGAGCTGCTCGTCGAGGATCGAGGTGACCGCGTTGGTCTTGCTGATCTTCTTGCTCTCCAGTCGATCGCGCTCCAACATGTTCTGGAAGTCGGTGTTGCCACCGAAGTTCAGCTGATAGGTGCGGTCGAGCTGCACGCCACGATCGGCGAAGAGTCGAGCAAGAACGCGGTGCGCAATCGTTGCGCCAACCTGGCTCTTGATGTCATCTCCAACGATTGGGAGTCCGGCTGCGGCGAACTTCTTCTGCCACTCTGGCTCGCGACCAATGAAGACTGGGATTGCGTTGACAAACGCGCATCCCGCCTTGATCGCCTGCTCAGCGTAGTAGCGAATTCCCTCTTCGCTGCCGACTGGGAGGTAGGCAACGAGAACGTCAACCTTGCGCTCCTTGAGCACGGCGGCAACATCCACAGGCTTCTCTGGTGACTCGATCACCACGTCCTTGAGGTACTTGCCGATGCCATCGAGCGTTGGTCCACGCTGAACGATCACGCCGGTCGTTGGGATCTCCTGGAAGGTCCAGGTGTTGTTTGGCTCAGCGCCAAGTGCAACGGAGAGATCCTTGCCAACCTTGGTGACGTTGACGTCGAATGCCGCAACGTAATCAAGATCGCGCACGTGATAGCCGCCAATGTCGACGTGCATCAGTCCTGGGACCTTTGCATCGTTCGCCACGTCGGCGTAGAAGTAGCGGCCCTGCACCAAGCTGCTGGCGCAGTTGCCGACGCCCGCGATTGCGACGCGGATCGGATTCGTTGCCTTAATCGGCGTTGTCGGCGCCGGTCGGGCGTTCCATTGGGCGCGAGGCCCGTTCATTTCTACCATTTCCCTGTTACCCCTTTCTCTGTCGCCTTCGCGACCTTTCCGCTTTGCGAGCCCACACCTGTGGGTCCGCCTTCACTAACCGCCCGTTTCACGCCAGGCGGCGAGCATTACATTGGCGCGCTATGCGCGACGCCCGGTGGTGGCCAACGCGGCGCGAATAAACAAGATTCGCTGCAGCACGGTGACGGCTGAGAGTGCGACGATGATGATGAGCGCGTAGAGCAGGTAGTTCGTTTCGCCAGAGAGACCGGCGGCGAGCAGACCAACGATGAGAAGGATTGCGCGCTCGGCGCGCTGCGCAATGCCACCGTGTGCGGAGACGCCGAGGCCTTCGCCACGTGCGCGCACATAGCTCACGAGCGAGCCGATGCCGAGCGCAAGCACAGCTGCAGTCGCCATCTGTGTATCACCAAGGACAGACGCGCTGTACACAATGCCGGCGTAGATCGCCGCCTCTGCTGCGCGGTCCAGTGATGAATCAAAGAATGCGCCGAACGCGGTGACGCGATTCGTAGCGCGGGCAAGTGTGCCATCAAGGCCGTCGAAGAGCGTGCCAGCGATCAGGATGCCCGCTGCGATCGCCCAGTTGCCGATGGCGACCTGTGCCGTCGCTACCAACACGATGCCGAACCCAACAAGGGTGAGTGCGTCGGGCGAGAAGCCGATCCGTCCGAGCAGGAGTGCGATCGGCTCACCGATGCTCTTGATCCTGCTGCGCTCGTTGTTGGTGAGCAGGCTCCCCTGCGTGACGCGCTTGCTGCCCGTGCGCTTCGCGATCTTGCGCTTGGCCACGGTTACGCCTCCTCGCCGCGAACGGCGTCGACAAGTGGTGTGGCGCTCGGTAGCGCATCGGCTGGTGCGATCCAGGCGGCAGGGTCGGCGATGCCGAGGGCGGAGAGCATCAGCGCGTGGCCTTCGGCGATGGTGGCGGTTCGAAGCGTGCAGATCGACTCGCGACCTGAGCGCTCGGTGGTGACGAGTCCGGCGGCGCGGAGGCGGCGTAGGTGCCACGAGACGAGCGGCTGCGAGAGGCCGGTGAACTCAATCAGCTCGGAGACGGTGGCTGGGCCAGCGGCAAGGCGGCGCACCACCTCGAGGCGGTTGGTATCGCCGAGGGCACGGTGCACGCGGCGTGCGGCCTCGATGACGTCACGCTCCCCCGCAAGGCGGGAGACGGCGGCGCCCGTGGCGGCTGGCAATGCAGAAACGTGCTGTGCGCTCATAGAAGCGGAAGTTTATATGAATTCCCGCTGATGTGACGGGGGGCGGGCGTTCTTTTGTTACACCCCGCTCTGGGGGCGGCGGCTACTTGGCGAGGGCCTGGATGACCGCCTCGATGATCGGAGTTGGGGCGAGGCCGAGCGCTACGGTGCCGATCGCGGCGATCAACAGGCCAGCTCGAAGCATTGGCCCCTCGGCCACCTGAACCGCTGGCTCTGCCGGGTCGCGCATGAAGAGGTAGACGATGACGCGCAGGTAGTAGAAGGCGGCAATAGCCGCGTTCAGCACCGCGATCACAGCGAGGATCGTGGCTGGTCCACCCGCCTGCACCGCAGCCAGGATGACGTAGGTCTTGGCGAAGAAGCCGGCCGTCGGCGGAATACCTGTGAGGCTCAACAGGAAGATTGCCGCGAGGATCGCCATGCGCGGATGCTTGCGACCAAGGCCAGCGAGATCGGAGAGCTGGGTGGTTGCGCCCGGTCGACCCTGCAGGGCGGTAAGAAATGCGAATGCGCCGAGATTCATGAACGCGTATGCCGCGGCGTAGAAGAGCACCCCTGCGATTCCCGCGGCTTCTCCCGCGCCAGCCGCCACGATGCCGACCATCAGATAGCCGGTGTGCGCGATCGACGAATAGGCGAGCATGCGCTTCACGTTGCTCTGCGTGAGGGCCACAAGGTTGCCGAGCGTCATCGTTGCCGCGGCCAACACCACCATTACTGGGATCCAGAGTGCGGCGAGTGGCGCGAGGGCAATCACGAAGAGCTTGATGAGTAGAACGAAGGCACCGACCTTTGGTCCAACTGAGAGATAGCCGGTGATCGGCGTTGGTGAACCTTGATACGCATCAGGTGTCCAGTAATGGAACGGCACCGCCGCGATCTTGAAGGCTGACCCGGTGGTGATCAGCGCGAGTGCAACGGCAAGCCCTGCGTTTGCCTTTCCTGAGGCAAGCGCCGTTGCGATACCGCTGAGTGACGCAGTACCCGCAACGCCCCACAACACAACGATGCCGAAGAGCAGGATGGCGCTCGAGAAGCTGCCGAGCAGGAAGTACTTCACTGCACCCTCGGTGCTCAGCGGATCACGCTTTGCGTATCCGGCGAGGACGTACCCAGGGATCACCATCAGTTCGAGGCCAACAAAGAGCGTGACGAGGTCGGTTGCGGCGCCAAGCAAGATGGCGCCTGCAAGAGCAAAGAGGAGCGTCGCGGAGAGTTCAGCGGTTGGATACTTTCGCGCGGCAAGATACGCCGGTGCAATCAAGAGTGTGATCGCAACGATCGAGATTCCGAGCAGGCCGATGAAGGCGACGAATGGCCCAGCAACGTAACTGCCGCCAAGCGCACTAGCGCTGCTGCCACCCTGATTAATGAGCAGTGCAGCCGTTGCGCCGAGCGCGGCGAGTGCAACGGCGACAGGCGCATGATTGCGATTCGGCGTGATCATGTCGCTCACGAGCACAGCGATCGCGCCCACCACCACGGTGATCAGCGGTGCCAGGGTAAGCAGGTCGTTGTTCATTGCCCGACCACACTAATTGCCGACATCAGGAATGTTTCAACGCTCTTCGCAAATGAGCTGGTAAGAAGTGTTGGCATCACACCGAAGACCACGATGAGCGCTGCGAGTGGCGCAAGTGTCAGGATTTCGGTTGGCGTGACATCGGTCAGCTTTGCGCCGAGACTCTTGAGGAACGGCGAGAGTGGCCCAGTGAAGACGCGCTGGTACATGTAGAGGAGGTAGACGGCCGCAAGAATCATCACAAACGTTGACGCACCCGCAATCATTGGATTGACGATGAATGCACCGAGCAGCACCAGGAATTCACCAGCGAAGCCCGAGAGGCCAGGAAGGCCAACCGAGGCGAAGAGGAAGAAGCCGAAGAGCGCGGCGTAGACAGGAGTGCGCACCGCCCAGCCGCCCATCTTCGCAATCTCACGATCATGCGTGCGCTCGTAGCCGATACCAACGAGCAAGAAGAGTCCGCTCGTGATGAGTCCGTGGTTGAGCATCTGCAAGATTGCGCCGTCAACACCTTGCTGATTGAAGGTGAAGATGCCGAGCGTCACGAAGCCCATGTGGCTGACCGAGCTATACGCAATGAGTTTCTTCAGGTCGGTTTGCACGATCGCGACGAGTGCGCCGTAAATGATGGCGATCACGGAGAGAACGATCATGAGCGGTGCAAAGAGATGTGCGCCGTCAGGGAAGAGCGGGATCGCGAAGCGAATGAAGCCGTAGCCGCCGAGCTTCAGGAGCACGCCGGCGAGGATGACGGAGCCTGCAGTTGGGGCCTGAACGTGCGCGTCAGGAAGCCAGGTGTGGAAGGGGAACATCGGCACCTTAATGGCAAAGGCGAGCGCGAAGGCGGCAAACCCGAGGATCTGCAGCGTTGGGTCGGTGATCGTGCCCCGCAGCGCAAGAAGGTCGAATGCCCCGGTCCAGGAGCCGGTTGCGGCCTGGTGGCTGAAGGCGGTGGCGAGGATCGCCACGAGCATCAGGAGTGAGCCGACGAGCGTATAGAGGACGAACTTGATCGTGGCGTAGATGCGGTCGGCCCCGCCCCAGATGCCGATGATCAGGTACATCGGCACGAGCACGATCTCCCAGAAGATGTAGAAGAGGAAGAGATCGAGCGACAGGAAGACACCGAGCATCCCTGTCTCGAGGATGAGGAAGCTGATGAAGTACTCCTTCACGCGCGTCTGAATCGGACCGAAGCTCGCAAGGATGCAGATCCAGCTGAGCAGCGTCGTCAAGACGACGAGCGCGCCAGAGAGCCCGTCGACACCAAGGTGATAGGTGATCCCGAATGACGGGATCCACGAGAGCTGCTCGCTAAAGGCGAACTCGCCACTCTGCCCGCGGATGCCCAGCAGCATGCCGAGGCTCAGCGCAAAGGTGACGAGCGAGACGCCGAGTGCGGCGAAGCGAATCAGGCTCGGTCGTGACGATGGAAGGAACGCAATGCCGAGCGCACCAAGGAGTGGTGCAAAGATGATCAGTGAAAGAATTGGCATGTCACTCATCCTGCGATCACCAGGTACGCAGCTGCAATGGCTACCAAGCCGAATGCAATGCCGAGTGCATAGTTCTGCACGCGACCGGTTTGAATCTGTCGCAGCCCGCGGCCGCCGCTCGAGGTGAGTGTTGCGACGCCGTTCACGGTGCCGTCAACGACGCGGCGATCAAACCACCAGAGTGCGTTAGCGACTTTCCGGCCGAATCGTACGAAGACGAGGTCATTGAGGTCGTCGAAGTACCAGCGGTTGCGGCTGCCGTCGTAGAGCGGCTGCAGGCGCTTGGTGACGCGACCAAGGAACTCGTTGTTGTCGCTGCGGAAGAGGCGCACGCCAACGACGGTGCCGATTGAGGCCACGGTGACGCTTGCAAGCATCAGTAGGCCATCGATGCCGAAGAGTGTCCACGCCTCATGTTCGTGACCAAGCATCTCGCTCGCCGGGTGGAAGATCGGCTCGAGAGCGTGCACGAGAACGCCATCGGCGAATGGGAAGCCGAGCGCTGCGCCAATCGCAATCGACGGCACGGCGAGAATGATCAGCGGCAACGTCATCGTCCATGGTGACTCGTGCACGTGTGATTCATCATGCACGCGGCTCTTCCCCCAGAAGGTGAGCCCCATCAGTCGGAACATGTAGAAGGCGGTCATTGCGGCGACGACCATGCCAACGAGCCACACCCACGCGTATCCAAACTTGAATGCTTCACCGAGGATTTCGTCTTTCGAGAAGAAGCCGGCGAGTGGTGGGAGTCCTGCGATTGCAACGGTGCCGATCAACATCGTGGCGTACGTAATCGGAATCTTGCGCCAGAGCCCGCCCATCTTCGTCATCTCTTGCTCACCGTTCACCGCGTGAATGACCGAGCCCGAGCCAAGGAAGAGAAGTCCCTTGAAGAAGCCGTGGGTGATGAGGTGGAAGATTGCGGGAATCCATGCGCCAACGCCGAGCGCAGCAAACATGTAGCCGAGCTGTGAAAGGGTTGAGAAGGCGAGCACGCGCTTGATGTCGGTCTGCGTGAAGGCAATCGATGCGGCGAAGATCGCGGTGAAGATGCCAATCGCGGCAACGATGAGCATGGCGTCGTGGCTCGCGGCGAAGAGTGGGCTCATGCGCGCCACGAGATAGACGCCCGCGTTCACCATGGTCGCTGCGTGGATGAGTGCGCTGACAGGGGTTGGCCCCTCCATGGCGTCAGGGAGCCAGACGTGCAGTGGGAACTGCGCCGACTTGCCGACCGCGCCGCAGAAGATCAGCAGAGCGATCACGGTGGCGGCAGGGCCAGCGAGCGCACCCGCTTCAACTCCCGCAAGCACCGTACTGATGTCGAGTGAGCCGAAGACCACCACAAGGCCCATCAGGCCGAGGGCGAAGCCCACGTCGCCGACGCGGTTCGTAATGAAGGCCTTCTTGGCAGCGAGGCCTGGGGCGGTCTTGGTGTACCAGAAGCCAATCAGTAGATAGGAGGAGAGGCCGACGAGCTCCCAGGCGGCGAAGACCACAAGGAGGTTATCGGCGAGCACGAGGAGGAGCATCGAGAACATGAAGAGGTTCAGGTAGGCGAAGAAGCGCCAGTAGCTGTCGTCATGGCTCATGTAGCCAACGCTGTAGAGGTGCACCAGGGCGCCAACCGTGGTCACCACGAGCAGAAGGGCTCCCGTGAGGGCGTCCACGTGCAGGCCGAGCCCGAAGCTCAGGTCGCCTGAGGCGATCCAGGTGAAGAGCGGCATTGAGGCGCCCGCCTCGCCGAGACCCCCCGTGAGGGCTGGGATCGCCAGGCTCATGGCCAGCGCCCAGGTGGCGATGATCGCGCCGAGCGGCACCAGGTGGGCCAGCTTGCCGAGGCGGCGCCCGATAGCCGCCGTAAAGGCGAAGCCGATCAGCGGGAGGAGGAGAAGAAGCGGGGCGTATCCCGGAAGGACGCCGACTTCAACCACGGTCTCTGCGGTGATCATCAGCTACTGCCTCATCGTGTCGTACTCGTCGACCAGCGGCGTCTTCCGGTTGCGGAAGATGGCGATCACGATCGCCAAGCCAACGGTGGCCTCTGCCGCCGCCACGGCGATGATCAGGAGGGCGAAGGCTGCCCCCTGCCCTGCAAGTGACGGGATGAATGCGCCGAACGCGAGTGCGGCGAGGTTCACGGCGTTCAGCATCAACTCAATGCTCATCAACATGCTGATCGCATTGCGTCGCGCGAGGAAGCCGAAGGACCCAATCGCAAAGAGCATTCCCGAAAGAACGAGGTACGGCTCCAGGTGTCCGGCGATCTGGCTCATGGCAGCTCCTCACCCACGTCGTCGCCCTTTGGCTCCATCGCGAGGTAGAGGCCACCAATGACGGCGGCCAGGATGAGCACGCTCGCAATTTCAAATGCGAGGAGGTACGGACCAAAGAGTGCGGCAGCGACAGGCGCCGTGCCAGTTGCGGCTGGCGTGTCGGTGAAGACGGTGGAGCCCCACTCTGTGCTGCCGAAGGCGAGACCGAAGAGCACAGCAAGGAGCACCGCCGCAAGGGCGGCGGGGGTGACCTGTGTTTGGAACGCCAGCTTCACCGGCGCAAGCTTTGACTGCGTGAGCATGATTGCAAAGAGGATCAGCACGCTGATCGCGCCGATATAGACAAGCACTTGCGCGCCGGCAACAATCGCGGCGCCCAGCATCACGTAGATGCCAGCGAGTGCGCCAAGGGTGAGAATCAAGAAGAGGCCGCTCTTAATGATGTCGCGGCCGAAGACAACGGCGAACGCTGCGGCAAGCACCACACCGCTGAGGATCAAGAAGAGTACGTCTGACCACCCGAGCCCAATGAACGGGATGACGTCTGGGAGCGGCATCGGTTACTTGCGCAGGCTCTGTGGCAGCACAGGGAGCTGTCGAGCTGGATCGTAGCGTCGCCCAGCAACGGTGTTCTCCCAGTTTGCTTCGCCGCGGATGAAGGTTGCCTCTGATGTGCGCTCCAGCTTCGAGAGGGCGATGAGGTCAATCATCGGCTCGCTGCGATCGGTGTGCGCGAGTTCAAAGTCAAAACCGCTGCGGAGCGCGTCGTATGGGCAAGCGTCAACGCAGATGCCGCAAAGGATGCAGCGCGACTCGTCAACTTCATATTTGGTGAGAATTCGTGGCTTCGGCATCAGTGCGCCGGTTGGGCAGGTCTCTGCACATCGACCACATGAGACACATGGTGACTCGTTCAAGCTCATGTCGAGCGGCGTGGTGACGAGCGTGTCGAAACCGGTGCGCATGAAGTCGTAGCAGGCGGCACCAACAACCTCGGCGCACACGTTGGCGCAACGGCCGCAGTCGATGCACCGTGATGGCTCGCGCAGAATGAATGCGTGCGAGTCGTCGCGGATGTAGTCGTGGTTGGCGCCAGTCCAGCGGTTTTCGGTAATAGAGCGGAATCCGGCACCGCCGTGGTGATCCTTCTCAAGCGTCTTCAGTGTTGTGCCGTACTCGATACCGAGACGTCGCAGGTCGCAGAAGCCGATCGCTTCGCAGGTGCACTGCAAGCAGCGCGTGCTCTCCGCCATCACCTCTGGCTTGGTGTACGGAATCTCGTACTGGATGTAGTCGTTCTTGCGCTCTTCGGCTGGGAGTGCCTTCAGGCGCAGGCGTGGCTCCTTCACCTCAGCGGTGAACGGCACGATGCTCAAGAACTCTGGCTGTGGCTCAGCGAGTGTCTGCCGATTGCGAATCTCCGAGAGGTCGAGCCCCTGCAGATACGCGTCAACGGCGTAGGCGCAGCGTCGACCATCGGCGATCGAGGCGACGACGGTTGTTGCGCCGTTGCGCAGGTCACCGCAGCCGAAGACGCCATCTCGGCCGGACTGGAAGGTGACAGCGTCGGCCTTCATTCGGCCGTTCTTGGTGGTGGCGACACCCTCTGCGCCGACGCTCGCCCAGGTCATGTCGGGACCCTGGCCGATCGCCTTCAAGATGCGATCGCACTCGATGATGAATTCGGTGCCGGGTGCTGGCTCTGGTCGGCGGCGGCCCGAAGCGTCTGGTGCGCCGAGCTGCATGCGGATGAACTCGAGGCCGATCACCTTGTTGTTTGCATCGGTGACGACGCGGGTTGGGCCGGCCTGGAAGATGGCGCGTGCCCCCTCTTCGATCATCTCGTGGACCTCGTCAGCGGCCGGCATGTCCTTCATGTCGCGGCGGTAGACGAGGGTGACCTCCTTGGCCCCCTGGCGCACGCTCGTTCGTGAGCAGTCCATTGAGGTGTAGCCGCCGCCAACCACGACGACGCGGCTCCCCTCGTGGCCTGGGTAGGTGAGGCCGAGCGCAGCGGTGTGTAGGTAGTCAAGGCCGTCGATCACGCCGTCGGCATCTTCGCCCGGAATGCCGAGGTCGTTGGTGTCGTAGCAGCCGATTGCAACAACGACGCCGTCGTAACCCTGCGCCTTCAGATCGGCAACGGTGAAGTCACGGCCGAGCATCTTGCCGCACTCGAATCGACCGCCGAGTCGCGTGATGGACTGGTACTCACCATCGAGCACCTCAATCTTTGGTAGTCGGTACTGCGGAATGCCGTAGCGCAACATGCCGCCTGGCTCTGGGTCTTTCTCAAAGACGGTGACGTCGTGGCCGGCAACAAGCAGGTAGTACGCAGCGGATGCGCCCGCTGGACCTGAACCAATCACGGCGACGCGCTTACCAGTCTTTGGCTGCAGCTCGAACGGCACAGGTGGATCGAGATCTTCATCCCACATTGCCTTCAACACCTGGTCGCCGGCGTAGCGGTGGCTATCGCGAATTGCGATCGCCTCGTCTACTTCGTCGCGACGGCAGTGGTCTTCGCATGGCGCCGGGCAGACGCGGCCAAGGATGCTTGGGAATGGAATGGTGCGCTTGAAGATGCGTGCCGACTCACGGAACTGCGACTCTGCGTTCGCCTTCAAGAATCCAGGGATATCGATGTGGCTCGGGCACTTGTTCTGGCATGGTGGCAAGCAGTAGGCGTTGTGGTCGCTGAAGATCAGCTCAAGGTTCGTGCGGCGAATCTCGCGAATGCGATCGGTCTGCGTTGCAACTACCTGCGCAGGTTCTGCCTTTGCTGAACAACTGATGGACGGCTGGTCGCATCCTTCAACATCGACGACGCACATGCGGCAGGCGCCGAATCCTGGCAGCTTCGGGTCGTAGCAGAGCGTTGGCACTTCGATGCCGTTGGCGCGGCAAACCTCAAGGATGGTCTGCCCTTCAAATGCTTCGAGCTTCTGTCCGTCGATCTCAACGTAGAAGGTTGGCGTTCGCTGCGGTCGCTGCGGACTGCGCGTGGTGAGCAACTTGTCGACGGCGACCTCTGCCGATGGCGCTGGGGTGATCGCGCGCGAGACTGGTGTCACTGCGCTTGCCGGTCGATCAATCAGGTCGGCCATGATCAGCTCCGTCCGCTTGTTGGTGTTGCCGACGGTGCGGCAACGGCAGGTCCAAACTCAGAGGCAAAGTATCGCACCCCTGTCAGGAGCGGGCTTGGCGCAAGCGCCTCATGTGCGCAGAGGGCGCTATCGGTGACATCGGCGGCAAGCTTCTGTAGGCGCTCGGCATCGGCGGGGCCGGCCAGCCCATCAACAAAGCGCTGGCCAATCTCCGCGAGTCGGCGTGTGCCGATGCGGCACGGGATCGTCTTGCCGCACGCCTCATCGGCGCACCAGCGCGTCAACATGGTGGCGAGCTCTGGGATGGCGACGGAGTTGTCGAGTGCGAGGAGTGCGCCTGAGCCGATGTGTGCGCCAACGCTCTTGAGGCCCGCGCCGCTATAGGGCGTGCCGCCAAAGAGGTTTGCCGGAATGAATCCGCCCGTTGGCCCACCAACGAGCAGCGCCTTAATGGTTGCGCCACTGGCCGTACCGCCCGCCGCCGCAAGGATCTCGTTGAGTGGTGTGCCGGTTGGCACCTCAAGAACGCCAGGGTTCGCAACCGATCCGCTGATCTGCACGAGCACCGTTCCTGGCTGTGCGGTGTCGCCAATCTGCGCGTAGGCCGCTGCGCCGTTGGTGAGAATCCACGGCACGGCGGCGAGTGTGGCGACATTGTTCACGGCGGTTGGCTTACCGAGGTAGCCGACCTCAGATGGGTAGGGCGGTGTCTGCTCTGGCTGACCACGCTTGCCGGCGAGCGCCTTCATCAGCACCGTCTCTTCGCCGATCATGCTCGATCCCTGGAGTGGTCGCACGGTGATGATCAGTTCGCGACCGGTGCCGAGCAGTGTGGCGCCGAGGATTCCCTCTCGTTCGGCGTTGGCGATCACCGCTTCGAGGCGCTTGATCGCCTCGGTGTACTCGGCGCGCACGGCGATGAACGCTTCGCGTGCGCCGACAGTGAGGGCAGCGATGGCGAGCCCTTCAACGATTGCCTGTGGGTTCTCTTCCATAAGGAGGCGGTTGGTAAAGACGGCGGGGTCAGACTCGTAGCCGTTCGCCACGGCGTAGTACTGACTGGCTGGCTCGGCGGCGGTTGCCTGCCACTTCGCTCCAGTAAGGAAGCCGCCACCCCCACGACCGCGGAGTCCGGCGTCGATCAGCGTTGCGGTCGTCGCGGCAGAGCCCGCCGACGCGGCGGCGCGGAGTGCCGCCCATGGCTCGGTCGGCGCCACGAAGAGGAGCTGGCTCCATCCCTTCGGGGCGTTCAGGCGCTTCATGCCGCGTACCTGCCGGCGAGGGCGGCGGCCCAGCTGGCGGCGTTCTTGGCGCTCAGGTCGCGCTGCGGCTCCCCGTCGATCACCACGAGTGGTGATGGGGCGTCGGGAAGGTGGCTTGGGAGCGACTCGAGGCGCAGGTTGCTCCACGGGATCGCCCGGCCGAACTCGGTGCCGAACTCGTAGCTGAGGGTGCCCATCACCGAGCCCGCCCCGGAGACGAGGCAGTTGGCGCAGCGGCAGACGGCGATCGAGCGCGTCACCCCTGGCTCAAAGGCGAGGTGCTTATAGAAGGTGGCGGTGCCGTAGACCATGGCGTACCAGGCGCCCGTCGCGCGGCTGACGCGCTTCAGTGCATCGACAGGGAGATAGCCGTACGCCCCCTGGATCGCTTCGAGGATCGCGAGCATGTGGTGCGGGTCGTAGTCGTGCGCTTCAAGAATCTCGTCGACCTTCGCAATGTTGATGGTTGCCCCCGTTGCCGCAGCTGCGTCAGAAACAGTTCGCCCGGAGCGGCGCATCGCCGACTCTTCGCGACGTTCGGCGTACTGCTCGGCAGGACCCCAATGCACGGCGAAGCGCCCCTTCGTGTCGGTGCCGCCCATGTCGATGCACTCGATCGGACATGCCTGCGCACACTGGAAACAGGTCTCGCACTTCAGCGTGCCGTGTTCGTCGGTAACGAGTTCGAGTCGGCCGCGGTTGCGCGGCGCGATGTCAGGCTTCACCTCTGGATACATCACCGTGCGCTTTGGCTGGAAGAAGCGTGTCAGCGTGAGGCGCATTCCTGAAAGCAATCCGCTACCTGGAATTCGTGGCATGACTACCTCCCCGCGATCAGCACGGCAAACGCCGTCGCAAAAATATTGAGCAGTGATGCTGGTAGCAGCCACTTCCAGGCGAAGCCCATCAGCTGGTCGATGCGCGCGCGTGGCAGTGTTCCACGCATCCACACGAACGTGAAGACGAGCGCAAACGTCTTGATCAAGAACCAGATGAGGCTAGCGACTGGCGGAAGCATCACAAAGGCCCAGATGCCGACCGCTGCCGTTGAGACGCCACCGAAGATCAAGAATCCGGCGACGAGAGCCTGCCAACCCTTGACGCGACTGCTTGCAAACCAGATCGGCGCCGCGAAGAGCAGCGTGCCGAGTACCGGCGCAATACCTGCAATGAGTGGCAGCCCGATACCGAGCGCGCTTAAGTCAATCAGGATCTGCGGATTCACGTCGATGTGGATCGGCGGATTCGATCCGCCGAGGAAGACGGCGCTAAAGAGTGCCGAAACGATGAAGACGTTCACGTACTCTGCAAAGAAGAAGAACCCGAAGCGCATGCCCGAATACTCGGTGGCGAATCCAGCAACGATCTCTTGGTCGGCCTCGGCGTTGTCGAACGGGGTGCGGTTCGCCTCTGCGGTGATCGCGATAAAGAAGATGATCGCCGCGAGCGGCTGTCGGAAGATGAACCAGTCGAGGAACGAGCCGTCTTGTGCAGCGACAATCTTCGGCAACGAGAGCGTGCCGGTAAGAATCACGATGCCCACGACAGAGAGTGTGAGTGGAATCTCGTAGCTGACCGCCTGTGCTGCGGCGCGAATGCCGCCGAGCAGCGAGTACTTATTGAACGATGACCAGCCGGCCATCATCAGGCCGACGACGCTGAGTCCGCCGATCGCAAAGAAGTAGAGGAGTCCGAGCTCAAAGCCCATGCTCGTGAGCTCTGGTGCAAACGGGATCACCAGCAGGGTCATGAAGCTTGCGAGATACACAACGACTGGCGCGAGCGTGAAGACTGGCACGTCAACGCTCGGTGGTGTGTAGTCCTCCTTCATCAGCACCTTGAGGCCGTGCACCACGCTCATCACCGCGCCAGCAGGGCCGATGCGATCAGGTCCAATGCGCAGGTTCATGAGCGCAATGATCTTCATCTCCATATAGATCAAGAGGAATGCGACGGGCACCGAGATGAGGAAGGTGACAACGGCGGCGACGAGGAAGCGCACGATTGGTAGGTTTGCGCCGATCGTTGCGGCAATGGCACCACCAAACGCTACGAGCAGTGCGGTCGTCAGCGCGCCGCCGATCGCAAGAACAGGGAGCAGCACGGCGAGTACGCGACCCGCTGGTGTCAGGCGGTTCCAGGCCATCGATGCGCCGCTCACTTGTCGACTCCGCCCATGACTGGGTCGAGGCTTGCCATCACGGCCATCGTGTCGGCGATGAGATTTCCCTTGGTGAGTGGCCCGACAAGTTGCAGGTGCACAAATGACGGGTCGTGAATGCGCATGCGGAATGGCTGATCGGTGCCGTCGCTAATGGCGTAGGTGCCATACACACCGCGTGGTCCCTCAACGGCGCCGAATGCACGGCCCGGTCGCGGGCGAAGAAGGCGCGGCAGCTTCGCCATCACTGGACCGTCGGGCATCTCGTGAAGGACCTGGTCGATGATGCGGATCGACTGCTTGATCTCATCCATGCGCACCAGGTAACGGGCAAGCGAATCGCCCTCGTCGCGGGTCGGCACGTCGAACTCCAGCTCTGGGTAGACGAGATATGGGCGGTCGCGGCGCAGGTCGTACGGGACGCCGCTCGCGCGCAGGTTTGGACCAGTGACGCCCATCTTGAGGGCTGTCTTTGCATCGAGAACGCCGAGGCCGCGCGTGCGGCGCACGAAGATCTCGTTCTCGTTGATCAGGGCCAGGTTGGAGTCGATCTGGGCGGCGGCGCGGCTCATCCAGGTGCCGAGTCGGCTCATGAACTCGTGGTTCAAGTCGCCGTTCACGCCACCGATTCGGTAGTAGTTGTAGAGGAGCTTCTGGCCGGTGAGAGCGGCGAGCATGTCGACGATCTCGTCGCGTTCGATGAACGCCCAGAGGATCGGGGTGATGCCGCCGAGGTCGAGTGCCATCCAGCCCTGGAAGAGGGTGTGGCTCGCGATGCGGTTGAGCTCCATCGTCAGCACGCGGATGTATTGCGCGCGGCGCGG
>QWRK01000011.1:0-9594 GCA_003670455.1 Candidatus Aquidulcis sp.
GCAAGCGAGATGATGACAAGCACAACGCCAGTGACTACTGCACCGACTCCGTTCAGTAGCGCCTTCTTCTGCCAATCAGCGCCACGAACATTGCGCCAGTGCACCACCATGCCTGTCTGACTGATGGTGAATCCAAGGAAGACACCGATCGCATAGGCAGGAATCAAAAGAGTGACTAGTGCACCTGTTGCAAGAAGGAAGATCACAGCACCCACAGCGATCGTCAGAATTCCACCAGCGTACGCGAGCCTGTCGCTGCGCTGTCCAACCTGGCGCGGCAAGAATCCGTCTCGAGCCAAGATTCGTGCAAGCTGCGGTCCACCGTTAAACCCAGTGTTTGCAGCAAGCAGCAGGATGCCAGTCGTAGCGATCTGATAGACCACGTAGAAGATTCCGTCGCCGAATGAGGCCCGAGCGATTTGTGACATCAGCGTTTCTCCACCAACCTCTTGCGGAACCTTGCCGAACGCAAATGCCAGCAGAGAGATGCCGAAGAAGATTGTCGCGAGCAGAACCGACATGATGCTCATGGTGTTTGCGGCGTTCTTCGCCTCCGGCTTCTTAAATGCGGAGACGCCATCCGAGATCGCCTCTGTTCCAGTCAGGGCAACGGAACCGTAGGCAAATGCCTTGAGCAGCAGGAACGGCAGAATCAACTGCATCTCGTCGTGTGGAATGACGGTGACTCCCTCACTCCAATTGACGGCGGGGTCGCCCAGCGCAATGCGGATCAGCCCAACAGCGATGACCGCCAGCGCGCCGAACACAAAGAGGTACGTCGGAATGGCGAACAGCTTTCCTGACTCGCGCAGACCTCGAAGATTGGCAAGGACGAGAAGAACAAGCGCTCCAATCGCCAGTTCAACGCGGAACGGTGAAAGCTCAGGAAGCGCCGAGGTGATCGCCGCAACGCCGGCCGCGGTGCTGACGGCCGCGGTGAGTACGTAGTCAATGACGAGGCTTGAGGCGGCAATCAGTGCCGGGCCTGTACCAAGGGTGCTCTTGGCGACTGCGTATGCTCCGCCGCCCTTCGGGAATCCGAAGCAGACCTGGCGGTAGCTCAGCGCGACGATCGCGAGAAGAAGGCCGACGGCCAGCGCGATAACTGGGCCGAATGCCAGATAGGAGGCGCCTGCCGAGGCGAGCACGATCAGGATCTCCTCGCTCGCATAGGCGCTCGACGAGATCGCGTCGGAGGAGAAGATTGGCAGGGCGAGGGTCTTGCTGAGGCGTTCCTCACCCTCCTCCGCATTCGAGATCGGCCGACCGAGGATGAAGCGCCTCGCGGCAGTCGTCGCCTTCCCTAGGTCATGAATTGGGGCACTTCCTGCCGCGGATGCAACAAGGTGATCGGGTGAAGGCTCAACGAAGAGCTCCTCACCGCTGTCGTTGTCGTGCCAGTCGGGCTTCCCCTTCTGCTGGTCAGAGGTCATCGCGGTTCACTGCACCTTTCCCGTCAATCAGGGGTCCCTGAGGGCTCTCTATCCGCCTAATCCTATACCCACGCTCGCACCCGCTCCGATTCGTGCGGAGTGACGCGCACAAGGAGCGCCCCATCGAGGGCGGTAGCGCCCACCGGAATCACCTCAATCGCGCTTGTCCCAATGAAGGAAGAGGCTGCGCCCAACTCTGCATCCCACTCGTCACTCGCACGCTTCCACGCAAGCAGCGAGCCCGTTGGCGTCAGCAGTGGAGCGGCCAACCGAATCAGTTCACCGAGTGGTGCGATCGCTCGCGCAGTGATTAGATCGAACCGAACGCCGCCCCCTTGCGCTAAATCTTCAGCGCGCGCATGAGCGACACGCAGCCGCGGAGCAAGTCCGCTTGCTGCGGTGACCGCTTCAAGAAATCGCACCTTCTTGCCAATTGATTCAATCAGCGTCATAGAAAGATTGTTGTGGTGTACAAGCAAGCGCGCCGCCAACGGTATCCCAGGGAATCCACCACCGGAGCCAAGGTCGGCGATCTTGCCGCCGCTCGGAAGGAGTTTCTCAATGTGCGGCGCAGCTACGAGTGAATCAAGGAGATGCCGCGTCGCGCGCTCAAGTGGATCGCTGACGCGCGTAAGGTTGATTGCCGGGTTCCATGCATCCAGCAGTCGCAAGTGCGCAGTGATGATTGCAGTCTCGGCAGCAGAGAGCTCAGGAAGTGAGGCTGCAGAAAGTTGGCGCGCAAGCTCGTCGAGCGTTTCGCGTTCGGTTGGCGGCAGCGCACTCGGATCAGTAGGGAGTGGTGCGCGTTCTGGGGGCGTCGTGTCGGAGTTCAGTCGCTCGCTCCGCTCTTTGGCGTGGCACTGCGTGCCGGTCGGCCCATGGAGCGACGCACGACGTCGAGCACCTCTTCAATGGATTTCTCGGCGTCGCCCTTCTCGGCGGCATCTTTCATGCAACCGCGAATGTGGTCTTCAAGGATCAGGAGGCCGAGCGCGTCGACGGCTGCGCGTAGCGCGGCCGTCTGCTGCAAGATGTCGACGCAGTACTCCTCGCGGTCGACCATGCGCGCAATGCCGCGCACCTGTCCCTCAAGTCGCCGCAAGCGATTAAGGAGGACCTTGCGGTCTTTTGTGTAGCTATGCCCGACATGTTCTGCCATACCCCCTGAGAGTATCTGATCACGCTGCGATGCTACGATTCAGCCGCAGAGCGGCAGGCCCCACCCGGGGCGCCGAGTCGGGAGGAGCAACCATGGCGGCGAGCCAGAACCCGCACGACGACATCGAATCGGTACTCATTACCGAGGCGGCGATTGACGCGCGCGTGCGCGAGCTCGGTGCCGAGATCGGTGCGGCCTATGCGGGGAACGAGTCGCTCATCCTTGTCAGCGTGCTGAAGGGCTCCATCGTCTTTGTTGCCGACCTCATGCGCGCGATTCCCGGAAATGTTCAGATCGACCTCATGGAGGTCTCGTCGTACGACGGTGGCAAGAGCACCGAGTCGAGCGGCACCGTGCGCATCCTGAAAGACCTCTCGGGAACAATCGAAGGTCGCGACGTGCTGATCGTGGAAGACATTATTGATACGGGGATCACGCTGAACTACCTTACGAACTACCTCGCGGGGAAGAACCCACGTTCCGTGAAGATCGTCACCCTGCTCAGCAAGCCTGCACGTCGGGTTGTCGAGATCCCCGTGGAGTGGATGGGGTTTGAGATCCCCGACAAGTTCGTCGTCGGCTACGGACTGGACTTCGGCGAGCAGTACCGCAACCTCCCCTATGTCGGGGTACTGAAGCCCTCGATGTACACCGCGATCCTCGGCAAGGAGTAACTGGGTGAAGCCGATCGGTCGCATCCAGTCGACCTCGGGGAACCTCTTCCGACGAAGCAGCGGCCGCCGCCTGAGCGGCATCGGCGCCGCAGGCGTCGTGCTCGGCGCGATCCCTGCGTGGTGGACGCTCGCCGCCCCTGGCATCCCCGCAACCGTGGGGAACGCTTTCGACACCTACGGCGCCGTCGGCTTCTTTGTCGCCCTCGCCACGCTCTTCTTGCTGATCGCCCCAGACGCCTTCGGTGAGCAGCTTCGGTTTGACTGGTGGCCGGTTCATGTGGGGCTCGTGAGCGTTGCCTCTCTCGGCTTCATCGCCACCCTCATTGGGGCTGCGGTGACTGCAACTGGCTTCGACCTACCCCTCTCCGCCGTCTTCGGCATCGACCACGCACCTGGGCTGTGGATCACGCTGATCGCACTAGGAGTTTGGATCTCAGGCGTTGCCCAAATCGTTGACGCACGAGACGACCGCTAAGCGCGTTTCGTGCTCAGACGGGGGCATCGCCCCACTACCTGCTAGGGTGTGTAGGTGCAGCCGTGCGCTCCGACGCGCGGGCAGGAGGCCGATACCGGCCCAGCCCCGTCGTAGCAGCGCACGCCACGTTATCTACTAAAGAAACCAGAGGTACAAAGTAATGTCACGTAATGTCGCAATTTTCGTAGACGTCGCAAACGTCTTTTATGCAGCAAAGGCTGCCGGCGTAGACATCGATTACGTCACGCTCCTCAAGACCCTTACGGCAAACCGCGATCTCGTTCGCGCCTACGCCTACACCGGCCTTGATCCAGATAATGAGAATCAGAAAGCCTTCCACAACTTCCTCGCGCGCAACAACTACAAGGTTGTCAGCAAGGATGTTCGCAAATACGGTGACGGTCGCTTCAAGGCGAACCTCGACATCGAACTCGTGGTTGATCTTGTGCGTCTCGCACCAAAGCTCGACATCGCAGTTGTCATTTCGGGCGACGGCGACTTCGCACCAGCCATTCGTGCGGTGCAAGACATGGGCGTGCGCGTTGAAGTGGTGAGCTTCCGCGCAAACACCAGCAGCGACCTCGTTGAAGTTGCTGACCAGTTCATCGAGATCACCAATATCGCCAAGGTTGAGGCCGGTGCCCGCAGTGGTCGCCGAGTTGCCGCCGAAGGCGAAGAGGACCTCTCCATGACAGAGGTTCCCGACAAGCAGTCCGAAGCACCAGCACGACCACGTCGCGTTGGCGCAGCGCCTGAGCGCGAACGAGTTCGCGGCGGACGCACCGCACGGACCGCAGCGCCACGCACTGGAACACCAGTGCGCCGCTCGTCGACAATCCGCGTGGGCGACACGATGGTTGACGCTGATTCCATTGAGACACTCACCCTTGATGATCTCGGCCCAGATGATCTCGCTGCAGGCGCAGAGCCATCACCACACAACCACGAAGGCGCAGCTGCGTTCGGTGAGGACGGCCCACGCCGCCGTCGCCGTCGCGGTGGTCGCGGACGTCGTGGTCGCGGCGGAGTTGGTGGCGATTCACTCGACGGCATTGAGACAATGACGCTCGACGACGCCGATGATGGAGCGCCAGGCGGCGTTCCGGAATATCTCGCCACTGAGCGACGAACCGCTACGGGTCGTGGACCAGTGCGCGCTGCACGACAGCAGCTCGGCTCCGGCCCATCGCGAATCGCTGACGAAGTTGCTCGCTCCCACAAGGACGACACGATTCGTTCGAGCGCGAGCTACAACGACGCCGACGATGGCATCAGCGATGTCTCGCCAGATGTGGCTGCGCTCTTGCAGTCCCAACTGCAGGCGACTGGTCGATCAGCGAGCGAGTCGGCGGCATTCAACGGCAAAGAGGCACCAGTGAGCGGCAAGGGCCGTTCACGTGGTGGTCGACCGGCACCGAAGGGTGCTGCGAAGCCTGCTGCGAAGGCTGCCGCTAAGCCTGCAGCACGCGGTGCCGCCAAGCCCGCCGCAAAGGTCGCTCTCGTAAAGAAGAGCACCACGCGGCCAAAGGCTAAGGGGAGCAAGGGAGCCTAACGAGATGGCGCGGGCGGTCTCAACGCCGCCTGACGCCGCTCACCCTGCGCGTCGCCCTGCACGTTTCGCAACTCGTGGCCATGACGCCGCCGCGGCGCATCTCGCCACGCTGCTCGCCGACGCACCACCGCACGCCCTGCTGATTGTTGGGCCGCGTGGTGCGGGCGCAGGCACCCTCGCCCGTGACGCCGTTGCCACGCTCATGTGTGGCGAGCCAGTCGACGGCGGGCCATGTGGCGCCTGCCGAGCGTGTCGCCTGATCGCTTCGGGGAGCCATACCGACCTCGTCGTGATCAACCCAACTGGCGAGTCAAATACGATCAAAATTGACCAAATCCGCGCCCTTGCCGCCGGCTTCGCGCTTTTCTCCGTTGAGGGAGGCCGCCGGATCGCGCTCATTGAACACGCAGATCTCATGAACGAGGATGCGCAGAACGCGCTCCTGAAGACACTCGAAGAGCCACCATCACGCACGCATGTGATCTTGGCGGCCGCTGAAGACTCACGACTCATGCCAACGATTCGAAGCCGCTGTGCGGTGATTCGCCTCGGCCTTCCTGACGCGAAGCAGGCGAGCGAGCTTCTCGGCGAGCGACTCGGCGTTGATGCACCAACCGCCGTGCGACTTCTTCGCATGTCATCGGGTCGACCAGGGCCACTCATTGATGCAGAGGCAACGGGTGATGCCGCCCGCGCACACGCGCAGATTCGTCGCCAAATCCTTGACTTCGCCGCAACGCAACCGCATGCACGGCTTGGGCAGCTCGGCGCGCTTGTTGCCGATGCGCGCGCCATTCTCGTTGCGGGTGATGACGACGGCAACGCTGCAGATGGCACCGAGAGCGATGACAGCAGCGATGACGCGCCAGATGTTGATGCGGAGCCGAAGAAGAAGAGCCCAGCCAAGCGCAGTGCCAAACCGACACCTGCAGAGCGCCGCGCCGCGGCAACAGCACTCTTGCGCCTTTGGCGTGGTGTTGCGCGTGACCTTGCGCTTGTGAGTACCGGTGCCGTTGATCAGATCGCCTTCCCAGAAGATCGCGCAGAGATTGAGGCCGTTGCACATCGGCTTCCGCCAGCGACATGGGGAGAGGCACTACATGCCATCGACAAGACCTTGAGCGCGTTACGCCGTAATGGAAACCCAGAACTACTCCTTGACGCAGCAGCGCTGAGCTGGCCAACGCTATGAGCGGCACTGCACTCACGCAGCAGCGTGATCTATTCGCGCGACTCGTGACACTCGGTGAAGAGGTAACGGATGCGCTCGATCATACGAACGTTGTCTCAACACTCGGCGAAGAGGAACTGAATCGAGCAATCGCTGCAATCGGTGATCGCGCACTGCCAGACGCGGCAACCAGCGCACTGGCAGCTCTCGCTGCAAGCGTTGAGCGGGTGATCGCCGCGAACGATCCACATCGTGCGATTGATTGGATCGGCATGCAGCCACGACTCGCGCTGACGCTCCTTGCCGCAACGCTCAACCCGGCAAGCCTGCCGAAAGATGTCGTTCCGCCAAGCAGCGGTGCCACGGTTGCTGCGCGGATCCCCGCGGGGATCTCGTTTAGCGACGCGCCGCGCGACGGACGAGCTGTGGTCTACTCCGGCATTCAGGCAGATCCGATCTTGCGCCCACTCGCCGTTGCGATCGCGAACGCCACACCTGCAGAGCGTCTTATTGCACGAGCGGTCATGAACGATCCTGAACCGACGGCAGCAGAGGCCGCCGCACTCTTCGCTGCGCTCCCATCACATCGCACCACCACAGACCCACTCGTAGTTGGTGCACTTGCAATCGGCGGCAAGGCGCAGGCCTCCAATGCGCAGTACCGCGGTGCAGTCGTAGAGGCGACCACCGCTGAGATGTTGCGCCGACGCCCAGTACTCGCGAACGATGCCGACCGGCTAGTGCGGCGCGAACGCCGCTTCGCGATTGATGGCGTCTCCGCCGATCCACACCCGTTCGACGTCACCGTCGAAGCTGGTCCAGTTCCAGAGCTCTGGGACTGCAAGTGGGGCGCCCGCGGCATCGACGCCAGCCTTCTTGCCGAACTTGAGGACGCGCGCATTCGCGCCGCCGGGAGCAGTGCGCGGATCGCCATCGGCGTGGTGGCATTCGATACCGCCGCGATCGTTGCCGCGCGCCTCACCATCGTGCGCGCTCCGCGCGAGAAGACGCGCTTCATCACCCTCGAAACCCTCGGGCGGCTCGCGGCCGGATGAGCCTGAACGAGCGACTCACCCCTGGCTTCGCCCCCGACGAGGCACGTCTCCCAGAGCACGCCCGCTACCGCGACGAGGGCCGATCGGTGCGCTTTGATGAGTGCAGCCGCGCCGGCACCATGCGCGCGGCAGCGGTGCTCCGCCACGCCCAAGACCTCGCCTGGCAGCACAGCGAGACGCTTGAATACGGACGCGCCTGGTACGAGTCGCGCGGCGTCGGCTGGGTCGTGCGCAGCGTTGACCTACTTATCGATGAGCCGCCTCGCTCCAATGAGGCCATGACGGGCACTACCGCCCTGGTCGGTTTCCGCCACGTGATGGCGCGACGCCGCACACGCCTCTTCGGCAGCGCCGGTCGCGTCATCGCCGACGCCACCATCGATTGGGTCATGACTGACCAGAACGGACGACCGGTCCGCTTCCCAGCCGAATTTGAACCATTTGTCGCTGAGGTTGGCGCGTCCTTCACCCCCGAGAAGATCCCTGCAGAGCCAACCGGCGACACGCCAGGCGTCACCGTTACGGTGCCACTGCGCGTTGCCGACTTTGATCCACTCGGCCACGTGAACAACGCCGCCTGGCTCGAGATCGCTGAGGAGGCGCTTAGCGCAGTTGCACCAGCACAGCTCAGCGCACCACGCCGACGCATTCGACTGGAGTACCTGGGCCTTACCACCGGTACCGCCGTACGTTGCACGGTTCGCGCTGCGGCCAGCGAAGCACGCGTCGACATTCACGATGAAGGGGGAACCGCGCTCGTGCGCGCACTCTTCGACGTCGTCGCGTAATCTAATCTGATGAAGTCTCGCATTACTGCCGCACTACTCACCCTGCTTGTCAGCGCAACGCTTGCCGTGCCCGCGCCGGTCGATGCAGCAACGAGTGCCGCAAAGGCCTGCAAGACCAACAACACCAAGCTCGGCCTTCTCACCGCACTCGATTGCGTGCCAGTCGCAGAGGAGCGCATTGGTGGCTACAAGCGCTCGCTCTTCAAGCACTGGGTTGATGCGAATGGGAATGGCAAAAACACACGCGCAGAGGTGCTCATCGCGGAGTCTCTTGTCTCTGTGCAGTTCTCCTCAACCGGAAAAACTGTGAGCACCGGAAAGTGGCTGAGCCTCTACGACGGAGAGACGTGGACGAAGGCCTCGGACGTCGATGTGGACCACGTTGTTGCACTTGCTGAAGCATGGCGTTCAGGCGCATGGAAGTGGTCAAGCTCGCGTCGACAGTCATACGCCAACGATCTTGGTGTTGCGTGGACGCTGCGCGCAGTGACCGACAACGTCAATCAGTCAAAGAGCGACGACGATCCAACCTACTGGCTCCCACCACTTGAATCGGCTAACTGCGTGTATCTCACAGAGTGGGTCGCCGTAAAGATTCGCTGGAAGCTCACTGTTGATGCAGAGGAGCGCCAGTCAATCCGTGATGGTTGGCTCGATGCGCGATGCTTTGCACTAAGCAAGCCGCCGGTGGTTACGGTAAAGATCGCGCCGTAACTAGAGACCGAGGTTCGGTCCGTCTCCACCCTTGCGGCCGCGACGACGCTTCTTCTCAGGCTCCGCACCTTTGCTTGGAAGTCCAATCTCTACTGGCTTGATCGGCTTGCGCACACCACCGCGCGCCTGCGCTGCAGCAACCGCCGCAGATGGGGCAAAGCCCGAAGGTGTTGGCGGCATCTCTGTGCGCTGCCGTGGTGCGGGTCGATCTGGTCGGCGCACGATGATCGACCCCTGTGGCGCGCGTCGTAGTTGACGCACACCCTCACGCGGCTGAGCTCGATAGGCGATCACCCAGAGGAGTCCGAGCGCTGCAGGAACATAGAAGAGGCGCTCATCGGTGCCACTCAGGCCAACAATGACAGCGCCAAGGTTGACGGCTGCAGCAACAAGCAAGAGCGGCCGGCGCAGCAGCGGAACGGTGACGAGATCTTGGTCAGCCATGGGGAGGAGTCTACTCCGTGTGGTGCGCCCGACAGGATTCGAACCTGCGACCTTCTCCTTCGGAGGGAGACGCTCTAATCCACTGAGCTACGAGCGCGAGGGGTGGCGAGTTTATCAGGGGGTCTCGCC
>QWRK01000011.1:9620-23312 GCA_003670455.1 Candidatus Aquidulcis sp.
GGGGGAAATAAATGAGGCGACCCCCTTTGACAGGAGTCGCCTCAAGCCGATCCGCTTGTGGGACGAACAAGTCAGCCCCGCCCGCTACGCTCAAAGAGCATCTATCACGTCGCCTATAGCGACTACCCTAACCCACCTACCCATGGTCTTTGAACAAGAACAGCTAGGGAGAGAATACTCCCTGGAGGGTCGGATTCCAACCCCCCTGGCACACCTTGTGCCGAGAGCGAGGGTCAGGCGATCGTCACCGTGGTCATCTTGACTGGCTCCAGCGGTCGGTCGCCTGGGCCTGTGGCCCCCTTGGCGATCGCGTCGACCGTAGCGAGCCCTGAGGTGACCATGCCGAAGATCGTGTACTTCGGCGGCAAGCTAGCGAGGTCATCGAGGCAGATGAAGAACTGGCTCCCGTTGGTGTTTGGCCCCGAGTTCGCCATCGCCACCGTGCCGCGGGCGTAGCCCATCGTCACCGGCTCATCGTCGAACTTGTAGCCAGGGCCACCCATGCCGGTGCCGTCAGGATCGCCGCCCTGAATGACGAAGCCAGGAACAACACGGTGAAAGATCACCCCGTCGTAGAAGCCCTTCTTCGCCAGGGTCACAAAGTTCTCAACGGTCTTCGGTGCCGCATCGTCAAGGAGTTCAATCTCAATGACGCCGACGGTTGTCTCAATCTTGGCGGTTGCCATTCCATCTCTCCTCTGTGGCACAGGGCCACGTGGTCGGCTGGTGCCGACGATGTGGGGAGTTTACCCGCGAACGATCAGTTGCGCGGAAAAGCTATGGCGCTGAAGGGGTGACCGTGGTTGAGATGATCTTCGGAGGATCAATCGGACGATCCTCGCCGTTGCGTTCCAGCGCCGCAATTGCGTCAACGACATCCATGCCGGAGATGACCTCACCCAGGATTGCATAGGTACGAGCGCTCTCAAGTGGAACCGCCGCAGCGTCATCAAGGATCACAAAGAACTGGCTCCCCTGTGAGTCGGGCTGACTCGATCGCGCCATCGCGATCACACCGCGTCGATATTCACCAACGACCGGCTCATCTTTGATGAAGTAGCCAGGGCCGCCAGATCCGGTACCTGTTGGGTCGCCACCCTGAATTACAAACGGCGTGCCGTCTTCCATGTAGGCGATGCGGTGAAAGATCACATCGTCATAAAAGTTGCAGCTCGCGAGTGCGGTGATGTTGCTCACAGCAATTGGCGAGTTCTTCACCGCAAGTCGCACTACGAATGTGCCAAGCGTTGTCTCGAATGCAATGTCATTTGATGCTTCTGTGTTGAGCGTTGCGGGTTGCGACGCGGGGCAGCCGTTTGCGTTAGAAGATGTACTTGGTGTTTCGTCTGTAGCGCACGCGCCCAGCGTGAGCGTTGCGGTCAGCGCAAGGGCTACAACAGTTGCTCGCACGTAGTTACGGATTGGATCGGCGGGCGGTTCGCACAATGGTGACGGCCATCGCCGCCATCAATAGCACCTGGCCGATGACGATCTCAATGGTAGGAATCTGCGCAAGCAACACTGCCGCAAGAATTGTTGCCGTTGGTGGCATGGCAAGCGCGCCGAGCGAACCAGTGGTGGCGCTTGTAGCGCGCACTCCTGAGACGAAGAGCGCGTACGCAAGACAGGTTGCAATCAGTGCGAGGTAAGCGAACTGCAAGCCTGGAACAAGGAGGTCCTTATCGGCAAGATCAGGAAGCTTCGCTCCAACAGCAGTCGACACCACCGAAAGCACCGCGAATCCACCAGTGGCGGCAAGTGCAACAAGCTCGAGTGGATGAATGCCCGCAGCGAGGTGACGTACGAGCACGATGTATGAGGCGTAGCCGACCATGCAGGCGAGTGACCAGAGAATGCCCGCCTGGAAGGTCGCCTCTTTTCCAGGAACCGCCCCGTTGACGGAGATCACGATGGTGCCGATCGCGGCGAAGACGATCGCCCCAATGATCATGCGGTCAGGCCGCTCGCGCAGCCAGATCACACTCAGCGTGGCGACAAGGACCGGAGCGAGGCAGAGTTCAATCGCTGTGGCAATGCCAACGCCTGCGTTCGTTACCGCCTCTACGTAGGCGTACTGGAAGAACGCTTGAACGAGGCCGAGCCCGAGGCCGAGTGCAAGCACACGCCCTGGGAGGCGGAAGGCGCCGCGGCCGAGCAGGATGCGCGCCGTGATGGCGGCAGCTGGGGCGGTGATGCCAAGGCGTACGACAACCAGCACGAGGGAGCTGAGCGTGCTCGGCCCCCCATCAACACCAGGGAAGGCAGCCTTGAGCTGGCCGGTTACAACGCCAATCGTGCCCCACAGGATGCCCGTAAGGATGACGGCACCGAGACCCGCGAGGGGACTCAGCGCGAGTGGTTCGTTGATGCGCTTTGCAGTTGCCATGCGGGGGAGTCTACGCGAGCCGCGCCGCCTGTGCCCGCTACTGCGCGGGGTCGGAGATCCTCGAGGCTTCCTCAAAATCAATCGCACCTGAGAGGAGCGCCTCACCCAGAATTAGAGAGGCGACCCCAACATCGCGCAGTCGGCGCACACCATCAAGGTCACTCACGCCACCAGCAACGCTCAGCTCCATCGTTGGTTGCCGCGCCGCAAGGTTGGCGAACGCTGCGCTCTCGCTCGCGTTGCCACCGTGGCTCAACACAATGCGCGAAACCCCCACTGCAGCAAGTTCATCAATGAGTGCCTCTGCGGTAGGGGCACTTGAGCGCTTCCAGTTGAACGAAGCGATTCGCTCTGGCCGAGGATCAAAGCCAACCGCAAGCCAGTCGCCAGCAGCGGCGATGCACGCCGATAGTTTCTCCGGTTCGTCGATGAGGGCAAGAGAGATCACGGCACGTGTTGCCCCCGCGGCAAACGCGATGCGAATCCCTTCGGGTGACTCAAGTCCACCAGCGACCTGCAGCGGCGTTGCTACCAAACTCGCGACTGCACCAATGGATTCAATGTTGATCGGTGCTGCGGCACGCGCGCCGTCAAAGTCCACGAGGTGAATCAGCGTTGCGCCGCGATCAACAAAGTGCCGCGCGATACGCGCCGGCTGATCGGTTGGCGCACCGACACCGGTTGCGGCGCCAGGCCAAAAGACGATTCGAGAGCGACCCTTCTCGAGATCAATAGAGGGAACGATGCGCATCGGCTGCGCTGCGCTACGCGGTTTCGGTCAGCGCTGCAGCTGTCGCCGCGATTGTCTTGCTGATCTCTTCTTCGCCGATTCCGTAGTGTGCGACGGCGCGGATCTGTCCGTGCGGATACGCAACCATCAACACGCCGCGCTTCTCAAGCGCATCAAGGAATCGTGTTCGGCGCGCGATGCCGCCGGTCACCTTGAAGATCACAAAGTTTGTGGTGACGCGCGAAGGGTCGAGTCGCTCGCCTTCGGGTTGCGCGATGTGGCCAGGTGAGATCACATCCGGAAGTGCGGCAATCTCAGTTGCCAGGCGTCGTGCGTTGATATGATCTTCAGCGAGTCGCTTCACGGTGCCCTCTGGACCATCGGAGAGTGCGACGAGGCCAGCAGCCGCAAGAATACCTACCTGTCGCATCCCGCCGCCGAGTAGCTTGCGTGCACGACGTGCTTTGAAGATGAACTCCTTACTGCCGACGACGACGCTGCCGATCGGCGCGGCGAGACCCTTACTCAAGCAGAAGGTTGCACTGTCGGCATCAGCCACGAGGTCACGAACTGGTACGCCCAGCGCAACAGCCGCATTGAAGAGGCGCGCGCCATCGACATGGATCGGAATGCCGTGCGGCTTGAGTGCGGCGCGCAGCTCACGCATGTAGGCCGGAGTGATTGGGCGGCTGAAGGTGTGGGCGTGGCAGTTCTCAACGATGACGAGCGAGGTGATGGCGCTGTGCGGATCAGACGCGTCTTGGATCGCCTCAACGACATCGGCGATCGGCATCTCCCCGTTGGGGTTTTCGCTGATCACTCGTAGTCCGGCGCCGGCGACGACGGCGTAGTTTGCCGCCTCATCGTTGTAGATGTGCCCTTCAGCGGGGGTGATGATCTCGCCACCACGCGGCACCTGCGCCATAACCGTGACCAGGTTCCCCATGGTCCCTGAGGCGACGAAGAGGCCAGCCTCTTTGCCAAGGAGGGACGCGGCACGCTGCTCAAGGGCGATAACTGTCGGATCGTCCTCAAAGACGTCGTCGCCGACCTCCGCCTCGGCCATGGCACGGCGCATCTCAGGGGTTGGGTGGGTCACCGTGTCGGAGCGCAGATCGATACGGCCGGCCCCGCCGCCTCGTGATGCTGCGTCTGCTCCGTATCCCATAGTCGGATCCTACCCCCTCTGGTAGGCTTCGCAGTCCTGTCGCGGACCCGTGGTGTAGCGGCCCAACATGCCAGCCTGTCACGCTGGAGATCGCCGGTTCGAATCCGGTCGGGTCCGCCAGGAAACCTCCCAACCGGAAGCCCCTCCTTTACGATGCCCCCATGCCTCGTGAGATCCCCGTAACCGACGGATACCCGCCTAGCGAGCGAACGCGCGTGCGCCGCCTCCCAGAGCGCGGACATTACGAGCGTGCCGATATCTACCCAGTTGTCGACGCCGCTCTCACCTGCACCGTCGCCTACCTCCTTGATGGTCGCCCGCACGCCACCGCCACGGCACACTGGCGTGACGGCGACCGTCTCTACTGGCACGGTTCGGCGGCGAGCCGCTTCCTTAAGTCTGTGGTCGGCACTGAGGTGTGCATCTCTATTCACCTGACCGACGGCATCGTGCTCGCACGCAGCGGGTTTGACAGTTCGTTCAACTACCGATCAGCCACGCTGTTCGGCATCTGCGAAGAGATCACCGGCGACGAGAAGGTGGCGCAACTCGATGTGTTCATCAACAAGTTGATTCCAGGCCGTGCGAAAGAGCTGCGTGCGTCAACCGAGCAAGAGTTAAAAGCCACCACCATGCTCGGCATGAACATCACCGAAGCATCGGGAAAGATTCGTACTGGCGGCGTGGATGACAATCCAGACGATGCACAAGAAAAGATTTGGGCAGGAGTGCTTGAGGTAAACACGTACTATGGCGCGCTCCACCCAGACGAAGATACGCCAGTGATTGCGGAGCCGAGCGCAAACCTTTCAGGGTTGACTGGCAAGAAACTGTAGTCGGAGAGGGCTCAGCCCCCGGCGATCTGCTCGCCGCCGTCAATCGTGATGGTGTTGCCCGTGACCCAGTTCATACCAGGTGCTGAGAGAGCAACGATGGCGTGGCCAACATCGTCTGGTGTGGTGAGGCGCTTCCCTGGATGCTTCTTCATCACCATGTCGATCCAGTCTTGGCTTCCTGGAATCTTGCGCAGGGCAGGGGTATCGACAACGCCTGGGCGAAGCGCCGTGACAGTCGCACCGGGCACGAGTCGCGCAAGCTCAAGGGCGAGCTGGCGGCAGTGCGCCTCAACTGCGGCTTTCGCTGCGGAGACGGCGCCGTACATCGGCACCGCCTTCGAGGCGCCCTCAGATGAGGTGGCGAAGATTCGAGTCGTGTTGCCGATGAGGCCCGCTGCGTACAGGTCCTGCGTCCAATAGACAAGGGAGTGCGCCATGACGTCAGAGGTCATGTCCATCTGCTTGCGGGTGATCAGCGGTGTCTCACCATCGGGGAGGAAGGGCTGCAGGCTGCCGAATGCCAGCGAGTGCACCACGATGCCGAGCTGTGGGGTGAGGCCAGCCGCGCGGGCAGCAGCGAATTTCTCAGATAGCTGAGTAATGACCTCGCCACGCTTCTCGTCATCGGCGGCGTTGCCGCGGATGTAGAGAGCCTCGACGCCGGTCGCCTTTACGGCGGCAATAGCCGCATCAAGCTTCTCGCCGCGGGAGCGACCCAGGTAGACGCCGCAGATGTTGTAGCCGTCCTCGGCCGCCAGCCGTGCGGTGGCCTCGCCGATACCGCTGGAGGCGCCCAGAATGAGCGCCCAGCGCTGGACCTTTGGATCAGTTGCTCCCATATCGGCACCTCCCTCGTGCGGCTCCTCTGCCGCTCGCAGTCAGGGTAGCCGACCCGCTCCGCCCTGTGCGCGTACGATCAGGGCATGGATAGCAGCGGTCGACTGATTCTCATGGCGGTACACGCCCACCCCGACGACGAGACGATCAGCATGGGTGGAACCCTTGCCACCTACGCCGCCGCCCACAGCCCCACCACCGATACCTATGTAGTGACCGGTACCCGCGGCGAGCTCGGCGAGATCGTCATTCCAGAGTGGGACACCCCCGAAGCGCACGAACGCCTTGGCGAGACGCGCATGGGCGAGATCGCCGCTGCAATGGCGGCACTCGGGGTCACGCACTTTGAGAACCTCGGCTTCCGCGACTCAGGCATGGTCGGCGATGCAGGGAACGAGGATCCGCGGTGCTATCACCACCACAGCACCACCAACCTTGATGACACGACCGAACACCTGGTGCGCATCATTCGCCGGGTGCAGCCCGACGTGATCGCCACGTATGACGATTTTGGTGGCTACGGCCACCCAGATCACATCGCCGCTGCGCGCGTTGCGCGCCGCGCGTGGGAGGTTGCTGGCGATCCAACGTGGCGTCCTGACGCTGGACCAGCGTGGACACCAAAGAAACTCTACGAAGTGCGCACACCAGATTCACAACGCGACAAGGTGCTCGCGCTGCTCGAGTCACGCGGCATTGAGTCGTGGTGGAGTGAACCGAAAGAGGCGACGCCCGAAGAGCTCGAGCAGTGGCACCAGTGGCGTGCGGCAATGGCGTGCCCCGACGAACTCATCACGACGCGCATTGACATCACAAAGCACCTCGGCGCTAAGCGCCGCGCAATTCAGGCACATGCAACACAGATCAAGAGTGATGGCCCGCTGCTTTCGTTAAGTGAGCAGGATTATATTGACCTTGGTGCGGTTGAGCAGTATCGACTTGTTGCGCATCGACTACCGAGTGAGCCGGCGCTGCCAGAGCGCGACCTCTTTGAGGGGCTGCGCTAGCGAACGCTCTCCTGCGCAACGGCGCGATTCGCGCGTACACGTTTGCGAATCGACGTAATCAACAGTGCAACAAGGAACGCGAACGTCTCGGTGAGCACGATGGACGCCCCTGAGGCAATGTCGAGCGCGTAGCTGACGTACAGACCCACGAGCGACGAGGTAACGCCAATCAGCGCGGCGAGCGCAATCATCTGACCGAATCGTTTCACTAGGAGCTGCGCCGTTGCTGCCGGCGTGGTGATCATTGCCACAACAAGCACAATGCCAACCGCTTGCAGGCTCACCACAATGGTGACCGCAATGAGAATGAGGAGCAGATCGTCGAGGCGGCGCACCGGTAGGCCAGCGGCGCCAGCACCGAGTGGATCGAACGTTGCAAAGAGCAGCTCCTTCCACAGCACCCACACAATCAGCAGCAACAACGACGCCAGCACAGCGAGCGAGATGAGGTCGGCGAAGCTGATCCCCAACACATCGCCGAAGAGGAAGTGAAAGAGATCACCAACGTAGTTGGGGATTGATGAGAAGAGCGCAACGCCGAGCGCAAACATGCCGGCAAACAAGACGCCGATCACGGCGTCGGCACGGAGCCCGGACCTTCGGGTGAGCGCGCCGATTCCGAGCGCGGTTCCGATTGCAGCGACCGCACCGCCCAGAATGATCGGTAGGCCAAGCAGATAGGCAAGCACCACGCCTGGGAAGGCGGAGTGGCTCACCGCATCACCAACAAAGCTCATCCCCTTCAGCACCACAAAAGCGCCGACGACGGCGCAGGCAACGCCTACAAGTGCACTAGCCACAAGTGCGCGCACGAAGAATTCGTATTCGAGTGGCGCAAGCAAGAAATCAATTGGGTTCATTCGTGGCCCTCGTGGCTGCCGTGCGCGTGATGTGGATCATCGAGGAGCACCACACCACCACCTGGGAGCGGAACAAGGTGACCGCCATACGTCTCTTCAAGAACTGCGCGGTCGAGCACAAGGTCCGCCTTGCCATGAACAACCACGCGCCCCGCAAGCGCCACAACGTCATGGAAGCGCTGCGCAGCACAGGCGAGATCGTGCGTGGTGGCCACAACTGTTCGGCCCCGCGCAGCCTCTCCCTCAAGGAGGTTCATAATCTTCTCTTGCGTTGTTGGGTCAACACCAGTAACAGGCTCGTCGAGGAGATAGAGAAGCGGATCCGCCGCAAGGGCTCGTGCCAAAAAGACTCGACGTCGCTGCCCACCGGAGAGCTCACCAATTTGGCGACGCGCCAGGTCGAGCATGTCAACTCGCTGCAAGGCATCAGCCACCGCGTCTCGATCAACGCTGCTTGGGCGACGAAGTGGGCCAAGCGATGGGGTGCGCCCCATCATCACCACCTCATCGACTGAGATTGGGAAACTCCAGTCCACCTGCTCAGCCTGCGGCACGTAGGCGACGCGCTTCGCATACTCACCCACGGGCGCACCAAACACGTTGATGCTGCCACTCCATGGCTGCATGAGTCCAGCGATGCACTTGATCAGCGTGGACTTTCCGCCACCATTCGGTCCAAAGATTGCCGTGAGCGATCCAGTCTGCAGGGTGAGGTTGACGTTTGAGATTGCTGCGCGATCCCCGTAGCCCGCGGTAACGCCGGAAATGGTGACAGCCTGGCCACCAGCACGCTCGGCAGCCAGGCTGTCTTCGTTAACTGATGGTGACACTGAGGTTGAACTCATTGCACCATCATCGCACTACTTGAACGAGGCGAGAATAGCCTCCGCATTCTTCTGCATTGCCCCAACATAGGTGTCGGCGGGCGCTGCGCCGAGCGCGTCCGAGTAAAGGTCCTCGAGCACGACCGCTCCAACCTCTGCAGCGATCTGATCCAAGACCTTTGAAGGGAACTGCACCTCGCTAAAGATGGAGGTCACCCCAGCGGCACGGATCGCCTCAATGAGTGCTGCGATCTCTTGGGCCGATGGGTCTTGCCCTGGCGCCTCGACTGCAACACCCACAATGGTGATTCCGTACGCACGGGCGTAGTAGCCAAATGCGTCATGGAACGTCACGATCTTGCGCTTCTCAGCGGGGATCGCGGCATATTTCGCCGCAACATCATTGTTTAGTGCGGTGAGCTGATCAACGCCCTCACCGAGCGCCAGTGCAATACGATCTGCCAAATCGGCACGATCGTCTGACACGCGCTTGGCGATGCGCTCCATGTAGAGCTGAGCGCCAGCCGGATCAAGCCAGATGTGTGGATCTGTTCCACCGTGGCCATGCTCATCCGTTTCGCCCTCTTCAGCACCAGCTTCGTGCTCTTCCTCAGTGCTCTCGATGTACTCAAAACCGGTTAGGTCTTCACCAAGCTCGAGAACGTCGGCTTCGGTCTTTCCAGCGCCCTCAAGCAGCGTGAGTACCCACTCATCAAGTCCGAGCCCGTTCATCACAATCAGGTCGGCGTCGGTGAGCTTTTGCGCATCGGCAGGAGATGGCTCAAACGTGTGAACGTCAACCCCTGCAGGAACGATGGTGTCGATCGTCACGGTGTCGCCGAGCGCAAGCTTGGCGATGTCTGCGAAGACGCTCGTCGTGGCGAGCACGACATAGTCGGGTCCGTTTGATGGCGATGCTGAGGCGGAACTGCCACCGCAGGCGCCGACGGTCAGCGCGATAGCCGCCACAAGTGCCGCCGCGCGACGCTGTGCGATTGATCCGATACTTAGTCTCATTAGAACTTTCTCCTTAACGCTTGGCTGGATGTTCCAGCTTGTTGAAAAACAGCCCTACCTAGTTGGCAGAGCGGCAGTTGGGGCAGCGGCCGAACAGTTCGAGCCGGTGCGATTCAATAGTGAAGCCGCTGCGACGAGAGGCCTCTGCGGTCACGGCATCAATGCCGCAATCCTCCACCTCTGCGATTGCCCCACAGGCCACGCAGACCAGGTGGTGGTGATGTGACGGCTCACACGGCACGTAGGCGTGCCGGCCATCTGGCAGGTCAACGCGCTCAACGAGTCCCTGCTCGGCGAGCAGGTCGAGGAGGCGGAAGATGGTGGCGCGACCAACGCCGAGGCGTCGCTTACTTGCGTCGGCGATGAGGTCGGCCGCCGTGAAGTGGCCGTTGCGCTTGGCAATGAGCGCCGCAATCTCACGGCGCGGACCGGTAAGGCGGACCCCCGCCTGGTCTAACGATCGCAGCAGCTCATCGCTCATGGGGGGAGGCTAGCACACAATGAGACCAAGTATCAATACCCCGTTCTGGGGTTGCTTTGGCCCGCCAACTTTGGACGAGCTGGCCAATTGGGCGGTGCGGGTATGATCCATCTATGAGCATCATCAAGAACGCACTCGGGATCGGCGCCGTTGTCCTATCGGTGGGGCTCGTCGTGCTCCTCCTCTCCGGCTCCTTTAGCGGCAAGCCGACCGCAAGCGACTCGTTCACCCCGAACGTGCCGGTCTTCACCCCCGATGCAGCCTTCATTGACGGCCGAGGCATCGGCGCGACCGATGCCCCCGTCACCCTCGAAGTGTGGACCGACTTCCAGTGCCCAATTTGCGGCGTCTGGGCGAACGGCAGCGAGCCGTACCTCTATGAGAAGTACATCAAAGAAGGGAAGCTCCGAATCGAGCATAAATTCTTCGCCTTCCTCGGCGAAGAGTCTTTCACCTCAGCGGTCGGCGCAGTGTGCGCAGATAAGCAAGACAAGTTCTGGGCGTATCACTCTCTGCTCTACGCAAACCAGGATGGAGAGAACGAGGGCGCGTTCAGCGCGCCACGACTACGCATTCTCGCGGAGGCCGCTGGCCTCGACCTGACTGCGTGGGACAGCTGCATCGCCGATCCTGCAATTCGCACTGAGGTAGAGGCGGAGAGCGCAGCCGCTCGCGCCGCTGGCGTCACCGGCACACCAACGCTGAAGATTGGCACTTGGATGCAGGCTGGCATCCCAGCAGAGGCTGACCTCTACAAGCGCATCGACGACGCCCTCAAGCCCTAACCCAATGCGTGCCGCACGGTTCGGCGCAGTCGTCTCCGCAATCGGAACGGTCATTGCCACGTATCTGCTCGCCATTCGCTACGCGGGCATTCCCGCGATTTGTGGGCCAGCACTCGGTCCGTTTGGTGGCTGCGCCAAAGTTGAGGCATCGGTCTACTCAAGCATCGGCCCAATCCCTATTGCACTTGTTGGGGTAATTGGCTCACTGGTTCTACTCGCCTCATCGGTTCACTACCTTCGTACACGCTCAACCATCTCACTCAACATCTGGGTGCTTGCAGCAGTCGTTGGCGCCGCCATTGAACTCGTGTTGATTGCCATTCAAGCATTCGCTATCGGTGCATGGTGCGGCTGGTGCTTGATGTATGGGCTCACCATCATCCTCTCTGCCGTTGCTGCTGTCATTGCTGCAGTGCAGGCCGAACGCGGTGCAGCTGCGCGCTAAGTCGCTGCAACGCCGGATTCGGCGCAATATCCATCTCACGCAACGCTGACACTGCTCGCGCCGCCGCTCGTCGCGCGCCAGCGATAGAGCCGCTCTCTTCAAGCAGGAGCGCCAAGTGTTCCAGCATCGCGCCATCTGTTGGGTCAATGCGTACGGCGCGCAGTGCAAGGTCAATCGCGCGATCAATGTCGCCCACGGAGTACGCCGCAACCATTTCGCGCTCAATGACGGCGAAGATCCCAACGTCGAGCGCGCTGCGGTGCTGCTCCGCCCATGGTTCAAATGGAACCTCAACGCCGAACGGCCCGAGATACGAGTCGAGGAGATCATCGATCTGATCGACCCGTGCGCGACGACGAACCGCGTCCAGCGTGCTTCGCAGTTGTGCTGAATCGAAGCTCACAAGATCAAGGTTGACCGTGACCATCTCGGCCTCATGGCGAATGTATGGCGTAGGCGACCCCTCCTGCAGCGCAAGGTCGTAGTCAGGGTCGAGCGCGCGTCGTAGGTGATAGATGGCCTGATTGAGCGAGTTCAGCCCAGCTTGCGCCTCTGCTTCGGGCCAGAGCGCATCAATCGCCTCGTCGCGCGTTGCAGCATGTCGTGGTCGTGTGGCGAGATAGTGCAGCAGCGCTACCGATCGCGGCCGGATGGCAGTCCCTTCAATCCTTCGCCCCGCCACCTCGATGCTGAGCGGGCCAAGATCGTGGATGAGCGCCACTGGACTAACGACGCGCGGGACCGGGCTGTGTTCAGGTGCGATCCCTGCGCTGTCTGGCACCGCGCCAAGGTGGCGAGGGAGGTTGAGCGTCTCTGCAATGAAGCGGGGGATCGTCCAGCCCGTTTCGCCGAGCTCATCTTGGTCAGCAGGGGCGATGAGGAGCCCCTCCTCCCACAGCGCGTGGAGCAGCTCGGGGTTCGCCTCTTCTCCCGCTGGGTGGGCGAGACGAGCCAGAAGTGGCCCGCTGCCCCCAACAACATCCCGCCGGATGAACTCATCAAGCTCGGCACGGTCACCGCCCTCACGCATCTGATCAAGCCACGTTGCAAGGATGCCGCCGTTTCCCGCCGCCGCGCGGCGCGCCTCCTCAAGCGCCGTCGGCGCACCACTCCAACCTTTAGCCTCGGCAATCTGTCGTGTCTGCCGCGGCGTAACGCGCAGCGCCGCCGCACCGATGTGCATCACCTGTCGCTTTGCGCGCGCCGCAATAAGGCGCAGTTGCGCAACTCGTCGCCCAATCAGCGCAACACGAGAGCGGTCTGGCGCGCGCTCGGCAAGTGCACGTAGAAATGCGAGACCCTCCGGTGATTCGGCAAGTGCATCCGCGTCGTCAATGACGAGGATCAGTTCACTGTGCGGCGCTGAAAGATCGGCAATCAAGGCTGCTGCGCAGACAGCTGCCGTCTGCCGCTGGCGAACCGCTCGAGCAAGGCGCGGCAAGCGCGCGCCATCATCTTCATCAGCGGCGAGATGCAGGGCATCATCTAACCCACGGCTCGCCCGCAACCACCGCATCGGTCGGTCGGCGCGAATGCCCCAGGCGGCGACGGCGCTGCTCTTGCCGTACCCAGCACTGCCGCAAATCAGTGCCAGCCCACCGTCGGTGAGGTCGTCAAGTGCAGCATCGATGCGGGGCCGAGCTGGATGAACACGAGGGGTTCTCATCATCGTGCAGTCCTCCACGTCGCGCCGCCGTGGGCGGTGCCCGCGGGTCGGCTGGGCGGATACTGAGCCAGAATCGCGTACCGGCGACGTATCAGTCGCGCATCATGCGCCGCAGTGGCGAGCGTCCACCCCTACAATCCCCCCATGACCACCAAGCACCGCCTGATCATTGACTGCGATACGGGGACCGATGACGCCGTTGCGCTGATGCTCGCTGCGCTGCACCCAGAGATCGACCTGATCGGTGTAACGACCGTGTTCGGCAATGCACCGCTCTATGCGACAACGACGAATTCCCTCTCGGTTCTGGAGCTGATCGGCAAGGGGCACATCCCCGTGCACGCCGGATTCCCACGACCGCTAGTGCGCAAGACAATGCCGTCTGAGCGCTTCTTTAAGACCGATAGCGTGCAGGACCCGCACGGCACCTATCTCGACATTCCACGTAGCGCGAGCAAGCCAGCCTCTGAGCGAGCGGTGGAGTACCTCATTGAGACGTACCGCAACGCGACACAGCCGATCACGCTGATGCCAATTGGGCCGCTGACGAACATCGCTGCAGCTGTTGCGCTAGAGCCGCGCTTCGCCGAGTGGGTGCCGAAGTTGATCATCATGGGCGGCGGCCATGAGGTGCCGAACATTTCGGCGTC
>QWRK01000012.1 GCA_003670455.1 Candidatus Aquidulcis sp.
GTTCGCGAGAAGCTCGTCGAGCGCGGCTTCGATGTGCCAGAGAGCACCATCCCTGCCGACGCCATCTTCGATGAAGATGAGAGCGACGACGAAGAGGAGAAGGCCTAATGACTTCGCACGCGATTGGCGGACGTAAGCTCTCCCGCAAGCAGGGGCCTCGCCTCGCGCTGTACAAGAACTTGATCGTGTCGGTGCTGCGCTACGAGCGCATCCAGACGACTGAGGCCAAGGCCAAGGAGATTCGCCCGCAGGTTGAGCAGATCATTACGCTCGCCAAGAAGGGTGGCCTCTCGGCCCGACGCGCCGTGATTGCCGCCCTGCCGGAAGAGCCGCTCGTCGTTGAGAAGCTCTTTGATGAGATCGTTCCGAAGTATGCGAACCGCACGTCGGGCTACTGCCGCATCACCAAGATTGGCATTCGCCAGGGTGACTCGGCTCCGCTTGTGCAGCTTGAATTGATCTAGGAGGATCAGATGAACACGAAGACCTGGACACCTCGCGCCGCTGAAATCGAGCGCCGCTGGTTCGTGATCGATGCCGAGGGGCAGACCCTTGGCCGACTCGCGACGAAGGTGGCCTCAACGCTGATGGGGAAGGGGAAGCCAACCTTCGCTGACCACCTCGACTCAGGCGACTTCGTGATCGTGATCAACTCCGCGAAGCTGGTTGTCACCGGCGACCGACTCCTTTCGAAGAAGTACCACTCCCACTCCGGCCAGCCAGGCGGTTACCGCATGGAGGTCCTCGGCGACTTGCTCAAGCGCAAGCCGAATGAGGCAATCCGACGAGCCGTTAAGGGCATGCTCCCAAAGACGAAGCTCGGTAACGCACAGATTCGTAAGCTGAAGGTCTATGCCGATGCGGATCATCCGCACGCTCCACAGAAGCCGGAGCCCCTCGCGTGAGCCCGAAGGAGAAGAGCGTGGCCAGTTTGCCGTACTACCAGGGAACCGGTCGACGCAAGACCTCCATCGCACGAGTTCGTCTCGTTGCTGGTGAGGGTCAGATTGTCATCAACGGACGCACCTACGAGCAGCACTTCGGTGGTGCCGTTCCGCAGTCCGAAGTCTTCGCACCATACCGAGTCACCGGCACCGAGGGTCGCTTCAACGCGATGGTGAAGGTTGAGGGTGGCGGAATCTCCGGCCAGGCCGGTGCAATCCGCCACGGCATTTCACGCGCACTCCTCTCCGCCGATCCAGAGGCGTATCGACTTCCGCTCCGACAGGCTGGGTTCCTGACGCGCGACCCGCGCGCCAAGGAGCGCAAGAAGTACGGTCTCCGACGCGCACGCAAGGCGAAGCAGTTCACCAAGCGCTGATCTAGCGCAAGGAACACCGTGACCACGGTTCGCTTCGGCACCGATGGGATCCGCGGGATCGCTGGCGAGACACTTACCGTTGAACTAGCTGCCGCGCTCGGCTTCGCCCTGATGCAGCAGCACCCGGCAGGACTGGTGCTCATCGGCCGAGACACTCGACCGAGCGGACCCGCGTTGGCGAGCGCGCTTGCTGGCGCCATTGAGGCACACGGCGGCACTGTCATTGATGTCGGCATTATTCCAACGCCAGGACTCGCCTCACTCGTTGCGGGTGAGCCACGCGCCGCTTGCGGCGTGGTCGTCACCGCTTCGCACAATCCAGTGGAGTACAACGGCCTAAAGGTGCTCGCACGTGATGGGCGAAAGATTCCTGATGCACAAGAGCGAGCGCTTGAGTCGGCAATGGAAGGCGCTCTGGCAGGAGGCGTGCAGGTGGTGGCCCCATCAGCGTCACACGCAGCTGAGGCCGAGGAGTATCGGGGGCGCTATGCGCGGGCCCTGGCAGCGCTTGCACAAACTGTGAGTGCCGCCGGACTACGCGTGGTGGTTGATGCAGCACATGGTGCAGCCTCGCCATTCGCCGTTGCAGCACTCGAAGCCACTGGCGCCACGGTCCTGCCATTTGCGATGGGTGACGGTGTGATCAATGATGGCGTTGGCGCTACCGACCCCGCGGCACTCGGCGAGCAGGTGCGCGCGCACGGCGCCGACCTTGGCATTGCGCTCGATGGCGATGCCGATCGCTGTGTCGTTGTTGATGCGGGCGGGCGAGCCATTGATGGCGACGTGTTAATTGCCCTCATTGCGCTGGATCGGAAGGGGCGAGGAGTCGCTGGATCTGAGCGTGCCGTCGCCACAGTGCTAACCAACAGCGGCGTGGAGCGTCACCTTGCGGCCCACGGAATCACCCTTGAGCGCACCCCCGTCGGCGACCGACACATTGCCGAACGGCTCGCCGCTGGTCAGGGTGGATTCGGTGGCGAGAAGAGTGGCCACCTCCTCTTCACGGAGCTCTCGCCAACTGGTGATGGTCTCCTCAGTGCGATCACCGTGCTCGGACTCGTTGCCCGTGCGGGGATCCCCGTTGGGGAGATGGCCGATGCTGTCCCCCTCGATCCGCAGCTCCAGCGAACCGTGCCAGTACCCCCAGGGGAGGGGGAGCGGCTCCTCGCAGAGCCGGAACTGCAGACAGCCATCCGTGAGGCGGAGGCGGCCCTTACACAGACAGGCGGGCGCGTCCTTGTGCGCCTCTCCGGGACGGAGCCCCTGCTCCGTGTGATGGGCGAAGGCCCAGATCACGCGGCGGTCAGCGCCGCTGTTGAGCGCCTGCTGGAGGTTGCCGCGAGCCTGGTACGCGGGCGGTAGACTACCGCTATGTGCGGGATCGTCGGCTACATCGGCTCACGCGACGTCTCGACGACGTTGATTGAGGGGCTGCGCCTCCTTGAGTACCGCGGCTATGACTCCGCGGGGATCGCCGTTGCGGCCACGGGGGGCGAGATCTCCATGCGCAAGCGTGCGGGCCGCCTCGCCAATCTTGAAGGTGTCGTTGGCGAACTGCCAACCGGTTCAATCGCTGGGATCGCCCACACGCGGTGGGCCACCCATGGTGCGCCAACCGACCTGAACGCCCATCCCCACATGGATGAACACGGCGAGATCGCCATCATTCACAACGGGATCATTGAGAACTACGCCGAACTGCAGCGTGAGCTGGCAGGGAAGGGGCACACCCTTTCGAGCGACGTCGACACCGAGGTGATCGCCCACCTGATTGAAGATGCCTACCAGGGCGACATTCGCCTCGCGGTTGCCGCTGTTCTGCCTCGGCTGCACGGGCAGTGGGCACTCGTGGTGATGCATCGCGCCGAGCCAGGTCGAATCATCGCTGCACGTCGTGAAGCGCCGCTTGTCGTTGGTATCGGCGAAGGAGAGCAGTTCCTCGCCTCCGACCCCGTCGCCATCCTTGAGCACACCAACAAGATCATCTTCTTGCGCGATGGCGACCTGGCTGACCTGCAGCGGGGTGGAATCACCCTGTACGACACCACTGGCACAGCCTTCGCCCCCAAAGTCGAAACGATCAGCTGGGATGGTGCCGCGGCGCGCAAGGAGGGGTACGACCATTTCATGCGCAAGGAGATGGACGAGCAGCCTCGTGCCCTCTCTGCCGCCATGCTCGGGCGAGTTTCGGTTGATGGGGTGGCAATCAGTGAGCTCGATGCGATCGCACCCGCACTTGCTGCAGCGCGGTCCATTGAGATCGTTGCTTGCGGATCGGCATACTACGCGTCACTCACCGCGGCCAAGCTCGCTGAGCGTCTCTTGCGCGTGCCAGTGCGTGTGACCGTCGCGAGCGAGTTCCGATACGATCCGCCGGCACTTAGCCCGGCCAACTTGGTCATTGCTGTCTCCCAGTCAGGCGAAACTGCCGACACACTCGGTGCCGTGCGAACTGCGAAGGCTGCTGGTGCGACGGTGCTTGCCATCGTCAACGCAGCGGGCTCCTCGCTGACGCGCGAAGCTGATGCAGTGGTCCTGCTCCAAGCCGGCACAGAGATTTCGGTCGCTGCAACGAAGAGTTACACCTCGCAGGCGCTCGTTACGTTGCTCGTCACGCTCGACCTAGCTCGACGCGCAGGCGTGCTATCGCCAGAGGAGCTGCGATCCTGGTCTACCGAGCTGCTTACGATCCCTGCAATGGCTTCAGCTGCACTCGACTCTTCAGACGCACTTCCAGCGATTGCGAAGAAATACTTCAGCGCAAGTGGCTTCATGTTCGTCAGCCGCGGCGCAGGAATCGCCACCGCCTTTGAAGGAGCACTCAAGCTCAAGGAGCTGGCGTACATCCACGCGGAGGGGATCGCCGCTGGTGAGATGAAGCACGGCCCAATCAGCCTCCTCGGTGAGGATCATCCGGTGGTGGCGGTCGTACTGAACTCTCCAGTCCTTCCGAAGCTCGTCAGCAACCTGATGGAGTCGCGCGCACGCTCCGCGCCAGTGATTGCGATCGTCTCTGGCGTTGATGATTGGTCAAGCTTCGCAACGGATGCCGTGGTGATCCCTGCCGCGCGACCTGAGATTGCTGCGCTGATCGCAACCATTCCGCTGCAGCGCTTCTCCTATGAGATGGCACTGCTCGCCGGGGCCGATATTGATCAACCGAAAAATCTCGCGAAGTCCGTCACCGTCGAGTGATGGACGGGGGAGAGCACGCGCCAAGCACGCCGGAGATCGGCATCGACATCATTCGCGTGGACCGGATTGCGAAGGTCTTGCAGCGACATCCAGAACGATTCGAGCTGCGGGTACTGACTGCCGCCGAACGCTCGTACGTTCGTGGTCGCCCCGAGACGATGGCTGGGCGCTGGGCCGCAAAGGAGGCTGTCTCAAAGGTGCTCGGCCTCGGCGTGCGCGGTATTGGCTGGCAGGAGATTGAAGTAGAACGTCTGCCAACCGGGCAGCCCTCCGTTCGCCTCCACGACCGCGCCGCGGCGCGTGCAACCCAGCTCGGCATCCAGCACATCGCACTCTCGATCAGCCACGAGCGCGAGTATGCGATTGCGATCGCGTATGCCGTGCGAACCGCTGGCGGTCGTTACCTCTTTCCGCCGCAGATCGGTGAAGACCTCGATGCGGCCGAGACGGCGCTCCTGGCACGAATCGAGCGTATAAAGGCGCTTCGGCGCGAGGAGCTGGCCCTTCTGGCGGAGCCGGCAGGGAAGCCTCACGCATGAGCGGGCTCCCTGAACGTATCCAGGAGGCGGGCCTACCAGCGCTCGGGCGTGATGCTTGGGTAGAGGTTCGGCTCGATGCGATCGCAACGAATGTCAGGGCCCTCAAGGGGAAGCTCCCGGCGGGTGGCCATCTCGATGTGGTGCTGAAGGCCGACGCGTACGGCCTTGGTGCTGTGCCTGTGGCACGTGCCGCACTTGAGGCTGGCGCGCGAGCGGTACTTGTTGCCACATTTGACGAGGCGCAAGAGCTGCACGATGCCGGGATCACTGGCCCTGTTCGCGCCCTCTGGCGCGTTGCCCCTGCCCACCTGCGGGATGCCGCAGAATTGGGGATTGGCGTCACCGCATCATCACCCACCGTGGTGCGCGAGCTGATGAGTGCCGATCTCTCTGGGCTCGCCCCACTAAGCGTTGACATTGAAGTGGATACCGGGCTCGGTCGCGATGGCATCTTGCCAGGTGATCTCGCCACACAGATCGCTGCGCTACGCAGCAACCCGAACATTCAACTGCGAAGCATCTGGAGCCATCTCAGCGCAGCGGAGAACATTGAGCGATCTCGACTGCAGGAGGTCGTCCTTGAACAGGCTGCAGCGCTGGCGCCCGAGCTTGAGGCCCACCTTGTTGGATCGGGAGGGTTGCTCACCATCGGCGATACGCAGCAGGTTGCGCGTGTTGGTATTGCGCTCTTCGGCGTTGTGCCGAACGCACTGCGGCCAACGATGACCGCTGTAACGATCGGTATCAAGCGGGTATACGGGCTCGCCGCCCGTCCGGTGCGCATCGCCACCCTCCCCGTCGGTCACGGCGTGGGGTACGGCCCTGCATTCACTGCTGAGCGCGAATCCAGAATCATCACCCTGCCGATTGGATATGCGGATGGCATCTCGTATCACGAGCGCGGAGTTGCCGAGGTCTTGGTGCGTGGGGTGCGTCTCCCCGTCGTCGGCACCATCGCCATGGACTCAATCACCATTGATGCTACAGATCACCCAGCCACAGACCTCACCGAACGTGATGAGGTGGTGTTCATCGGCGATTCTGGTAGTGACCTCATTGAGCCTGTCGACGTCGCAAAGCGCCGAAAGACGATCACCAATGAGGTGTCAACGAGTTTCACAAGTCGGCTTGCGCGGGTGTACACGGTAAACGGTGAGCCTGTGGCGCTGCGCGATCTGCGCGGGTACCACTATGTGAGCCAGCAATGACGCGCTCGTCGTATCTCTTGGTTCGCGATGATCTTGATCGCAGCTTTTACGCGCTGATGTCGGATGCCGAGCCCACGCGGTTGCTGAGTAGCATCACGCTGCCCACGGGAGCCAAAGGCGACGCCATCGCGGAGATGCTGCAGAGTGTTGCCGGGATTGAGCAGAGTGGTGCGATCTCCACCACGTTACGTGGTGACCCAAGCGCTCTCGGGCGTGCGGCAAGCCGCTTGGCAGAGGCGCTCGGCGTGCCCGTGCAGATTCTCGACATCGCCCATGACGCTGGTAGAGCAGCCTGGGCCGCGCCAGGCGCTGCTGGCGAGCTCGTAACGATTGCCGAGGCCGCGCTAATCCCTGCAGATGCGTCGGAGCGTCGTCGCCGTTGCGATGCGGTCTTGCGCGCAATTGGAGAGCGTGATCGGGCCGCTGTTGCTGATCGACTCGGGGATATTGCAGATCGGCCAATGTCGGGTCGCGATGATGCGGGCGACCAGATTCGCGCCGCCGCCTGCGTTGATGCAATCCGTTCGGTTGCGGAGCGGTGGATTGAACCAAGCCCGTCAATGAGCGGGTTGGTGCTTATCGCAACGGGTCAGCTCGCGGACTACCTCTCTTCGGGTGTCGTGCCACTGGCGGCACTGTCGCCCCTGGTACCGCTTGGGCGCACAACGGTGCTGCTCGACCGCGCTGGCGTCGTCTCGGCGCTCGGCACTGAGCAGCTCAACGAAACAACTGGGGCCGAGTTGGCCCGCGCGACCGCGGAACAGTTGCTCACCCCCGCTGGCGATCTACTGGTCGTTGCGGATCATCCTGGCGCAGCGGTACTCATTCGAGCTGGCGCGGAGGAGCATGCGTTGCTTTCCGATGGAGTATTGGAGTTTGACGTTTCGTCGGGGGAGACCGCCGACATCGAGGTCGAAACTGAGGGGCAGCACGTTCTGGCCGTGCTGCACGGCGGCCTCGCCGGGATCTGCGTGGTGCGTGGAACCCCACCGGATGGCGTTGTGCATACGCCAGTGGTTGCGAGGCCAGCACGCGTACTCCCGATTGCGGCACCGTTGGAGCTCCTGCCACGCTCGGCGAGCGCGACGGGCGGCCTCGGCGGTCGCCTGCTGCTTGGCGACGAGGTGGAGGGGAGCCTCTACTTCTCGGCGACAGAGCCGGATAGTCGCGGGTGGGCCGCGGCGCACGCGGCGGGGATCCTGGCAGTTGTCTCGGTATCTCCTGAGACCGTGTTGCGTGCCCGTGCTGTTGGAATTCGCGGGCTTGTGGTGGGGAGCCTGAGTGATGGCGAACGCGAGGCACTTAGCGCCTCCATCGATCGACGGGTTGCCGCAGGGGTCGCCCCCGCACCATTTGGTCTCTTGATCCTGGGCGGGCGCCGCGAGAGCGACGAGTGGGCCGCCGAGCTCGGGAAGGCGCTTGCGGCGCTGCACAACAGCGAAGTTCGACTTGAGCGGCACCCCGCAGGCCTCACCACCTCTGCAACAGGTGGCGCCGTGGAGCGTCGTGGCGTGGATACCGTTGTGATCGGTGGCCCGCGAGCGGGCTCCTATGGCACATGGCGCGGCCTAGCCGATGCGCAACCATCAGATCCACAGGGTGCCGTCGAGATCAACGGTGATCTTGTCGTGCTCCCCCTTGGTGACCTACAGCGCCTTACCGCGTGAGCGTCGTCACCATTCCGCTCGGCAGCCTTGCAGCAACGACCGCGCTCGGCGCGGCGATTGGTGCCTCACTTCGGCCAGGTGATCGAGTCCTTCTCTCGGGCGATCTCGGGAGCGGGAAGACGACGCTCGCTCGCGCCATCGGGGTCGCACTGCATGCAGAACCTGAGTTGACCTCGCCAACATTCATCCTCATTGCCGAGCATCGCGGCGATCTGCCGATCTGGCATGTGGATGCGTATCGACTCCCTCCAGGAAGCGATGCCTTGCGCGCTGGCATCATTGATGAGCGGCAGCAGCACGGCGTTACGCTCATCGAATGGCCTGAGCACCTCGAAGGACTTGGAGCAGAGGGGGCCGGAGTGCTGGGTATTCACCTTGCGACAACCGCCGATGAGGGCACACGCTCTGCCACGATTCGCGGAGCCCGAGCCGAGCTTCTCGCAGCCCTCGATACTGCGCTCGGCACGAGCGGGAGCGCCCGTGGGTAGTCCACGTACTCTGGTGCTCGACGGCTCGCTCGGCTTTTGTATCGTCGCGATTGTTGAGGAGCGTGACGGCCTCCCTGTGTGCGTTGCAGAAGATCACCTCTATGACCGACCACTCCTGCAGCGCATTACCAATCTGATTCCGAATCAAGTTGAACGAACCATGCTCACTGAAGTTGTTGTGGGGACGGGCCCTGGTAGCTACAGTGGCGTTCGTATTGCCGCGTCAGCGGCGGTCGGAATCGCCGCAGGGTTAGCACTCCCGCTACGAGAGAGCGCCTCAGATCAGGCCCTCTGGCAGGCGGCACAACGATCGTTCTCTATTCCACTCGGAACTCGCGAATCGCTTGAGGTGTTGGAGAGCGGTGCGCTCGTCGTCCCTCGGGAGACTGCCTCGCTGCACCTCTCACAAGAGGAGAGCCGAGGAGTCGCCGCATGTGCGCTTGCCCGTGCCGCTGGCCCTGCGGTTACGCACATCACCTTGCGCTATCCGGCCCCTGCGCGAGGAAGTGAGGGCCAATGATGCGCGCACTCGTGCTCGCGCCACTCACCGTTGCTGACCTGGATGAGGTTGCGGTCATTGAGAACGTCTCATTTACGGCACCGTGGCCCACGAGCGCGTACACCACCGAACTCACAACCAATCGTTTAGCACGCTACGTGGGGGCACGAATCAACGGCACGCTCGTTGGCTTTGGTGGCATCTGGTTGATGGTGGACGAAGCGCACGTCACGACGATGGCGGTACTCCCTGCGAATCGCCGGACTGGCGTCGCGACGGCGCTGCTCCTCGAGCTCCTCCAGGAGGCGCGCCGAGGTGGGGCGCGCGTGGCAACGCTGGATGTGCGCGTTTCCAATAGTGACGCTCAGCGACTCTATCGAGCATTCGGCTTTGCTGAAGTGGGCCGACGCATGCGCTACTACGACGATAATGGCGAAGATGCGCTGGTGATGACGACCGCGGAGCTCGAGAGCCCTACGCAGCTGGCGATTGAAGCGGCACTCCGCACTCGCGTTGAGGAGGGTTTCGCCCGTGCGTGAGCGACTTCTCTTAGCCATCGAGTCGAGCTGCGATGAGAGTGCGGTGGCACTCGTACGCGGCGGTCGTGAGGTGCTCGCCGAACGCGTTGCGAGCCAAACGGCGATCCATGCACCATTTGGCGGCGTGATTCCAGAGGTGGCGGCGCGCGCCCACCATGAGTGGCTGCCCCGCCTCCTCAACGAGCTGCTGCAGGAGGCTGAGGGTCTCGGGATTGCGGGCGAGATCGAGGGGGTGGCGCTCACGACCGGCCCCGGCCTTGTTGGGTCACTCCTTGTCGGTGCCGGCATTGGCAGCGCTTGGGCGTGGGCACGTGGCCTCCCCGTGCTCCCCGTGAACCACCTCGAGGGGCACCTCCGCGCTGCATGGCTACGCGAGTCGGCAGGCGCTGAGGCGCCGACGCTCCCAGCGATCGGGCTTGTGGTCTCTGGCGGACACACGTTGCTGGTGCGCATTGAGCGTGATGGAGCCATCGCGCGCCTTGGCGGCACGATTGACGACGCGGCGGGTGAAGCCTTCGACAAGATCGCACGCCTCCTCGGCGCCCCGTATCCCGGAGGGGCGGCGCTCTCCGCCCTCGCCGCACAGGCACCACGCGGTGCTCGGATCACACCACTGCCGATTGCAAAGACCGAGGGGCCGTACGACTTCTCGTTTAGTGGGGTCAAGACGGCGGCGATTCGCCAGGCGCTTGTCGCAAGTGGGCTGACCGATCGCAGTCCAGCTCGCGCCGCCACGCTTACCCGGCAATTCGCTGAGCACCCGCTCTCTGCAGAGGCGGCGATAACGATTGCCGCAGCAACGGAGCAGGCCATCGTTGGCGCACTGCGTGCTGGTGTGCAGCGCGCCTTGCGTGCTAACCCAGACTGCTCACTCATCGTTGGTGGGGGAGTGGCGGCCAACGGGCCACTGCGTACGGCACTTGCCAGCGTGGCAACCGAAGAGCGCCGCGCGCTCGTCGTGCCGCCGTTGAAGTGGTGCACCGACAACGCTGCAATGATCGGCGCCGCTGGAGACGCACTGCTGCGCGACGAACGAGGGGCCTATCAGGAGCCAAGCGCCGGCCTTGAGGTTCATGCGCAGTGGCGAATCGGTGCGGCGGTGCCTGCATGAGTCCGAAGTATCGCCAGGCACCGAGCCGCGGACGTGTTGACGGCCATGCCGCCAAGAAGCGCCTCAGCCAGAACTTCTTGCACGATCTCAATGTTCGGGATCGCATCGTGCAGGCCGGTGCGCCAACCGTAGGCGAGCTCGTCCTTGAAATCGGCCCAGGTCTCGGATTCTTAACCGAGGCACTCCTTGTGAGCGGCGCAAAGGTCGTCGCTGTTGAGCTTGACTCTGACCTCATTCCACGCCTGGAACACAAGTTCGCCTCACAGATCAGTGCGGGGCAGTTAACCCTCATTCACGGCGATGCGCTCACCGTTGATTTGGAGTCACTCGCACCAACTAGCGGGAGTTGGCGTGTGATTGCAAATATCCCGTATCACGTCACAAGCCCACTGCTGCATCGACTGCTCCTTCTCGCCGTGCCGCCTGCCCGCATCGTCTTGCTGGTGCAGTTGGAGGTGGCGGAGCGCGTCGCGGCCGCGCCGGGTGACTGGTCGTATCTCACCGCATTTGTGCAGGCGCGAACAGCGGCCTCCGTCGTTGCGCGGGTGCCACGGGAGGCGTTTGATCCCGTGCCTGGAGTCGACTCTGCGATCTTGCTGCTTGAGCATCGGACAGGCGCTGATGCATTCACCCTGAGCCCGCACGACGAGGAGCGTCTGTGGCGCCTTGTGCAGGCAGGTTTCCGTGAGCGACGGAAGAAGCTGCGCAATGCACTCCCTCGGGCACTGCCAATTCTTGAGAGCGACATCATCGCGGCACTTGGGCGTGCAAACCTAAGTCCCGATCAGCGTGCGCAGACGCTCTCGGTGCAGGACTGGATCGCTCTCTTGGCCGAACTGCCAGAGCTTGACGCAGGTGTGCCGACGAACGCTGCGCGCGCGGCAGTGGCTCGCAGAAGCACAAGCGGAGGATCGGATGTGCGCGAGCGGAACACGACACGTTCGCACCCAGCAGCGGATCCAACGATTGAGATCGTCGCGCACGGCAAGATCAATTTGACGCTCGCCGTTGTCGGTAAGCGGTCTGATGGGTACCACGAGCTCCACTCCGTGGTGGCACAGTTTGAGGCGGGGGACCGGCTCTATTTGCGCCAAGCAGCCGACGGCGTAGATTCAATTCGGCTTGCTGGCATGCCGCTCCATCTTGAAGGTGAGAATCTCTGCGCCGTGGCGCTCACGGCGCTGCGCCGCGTCTGCGAGGTGCCACCGGTGGAGATCGTGCTCGAGAAGCGTCTCCCTGTTGCCGCTGGGCTGGGGGGCGGCTCAAGCGATGCGGCCGCAACGCTGCTCGGTGTAATTGAGCTCTTCGACCTGGACGTTGATGACGAAACCCTGCACGCCGTCGCAGCAGAAGTGGGCTCAGACGTTCCACTCTTCCTTGTTGATTCACCTGCACTCATGGAGGGGCGTGGTGAGTCGGTGACCCCGCTCGCCCCCTGGAGCGGCGAGCCCCTGGGGCTCCTGTTGATTACCGCAGGTCTGCCGCTCCGCACCCCAGAGGTGTTTGCCGCTTTCGCCGCGGGGCTTCGCGGCTCGGCGCAGGGGGCGGCCCTGGTCAGCTCCCAGCACCTTGCGGCGGAACTCACGGTCGGCATGAGCGGGGAGGGGCTCCTGCAGCGGGCTGCCGCCTTGGCATCGGCGAACGACCTCCTCGCCCCCGCCCGGGCGGTTGCGCCGTGGCTCCGCCCCTTCGATCACGCCCTTCGCCGCCTCCTTGATCGCCCCCTCTCCCTCTCAGGTTCGGGGCCAACCCTCTTCCTCCTCTATCCTTCCCAGCGAGAGGCAGAGGAGGGGGCAACCCTAATCGCCAATGCCCTCGCGAGCGGGGAGCTCGTGGCGCCTGAAGGCCTCACGCCCTCCGTCATCGCAACGAGACTAATTGCGCCGGGATCTGGCGAAAGGGGAGCAGCGTGAAGCGTTCGATTACTGGGGCGGGGATTCCTGCCGCTATCGGACCATACAGCCCAGCTATTGCCGTGGGCGACGAACTGTACTGCTCGGGGCAGCTCGGACTCCATCCTGAAACTGGCGCACTCGCCGAGGGCGTTGCTGCACAGGCAGAGCAGGCGGTGATCAACCTCGGTGCCCTCTTGTCCGCTGCAGGCTATGGCTACAACGACATCGTCAAGACGACCATCTTCCTTGTTGACCTTGCCGACTTCGCTACGGTCAACGAGATCTACGGTCGGGCGTTCACGCAGCCGTACCCTGCACGCTCAACGATTCAAGTTGCAGCGTTGCCGAAGGGTGGCTTGGTAGAGATCGAAGCGATCGCTAAGCGAGGCGGCGCCACAGGATGAACCCGTCAAGTCGCGGGCCGGAGCGCCTTGAGGGCGTGACGGCCATCATCCTTGCCGCTGGAGTGGGATCGCGAATGCAATCCCAGGTCCCTAAGGTGCTGCACCACTTGCTCGGCCGACCAATGGCCGGCTGGGTCGTGGCGGCTGCCGCTGACGCGTTCACCGCGAAATCTGTCGTTGTGCTCTCGCCTGCCACCGCAGCGCTCGGCGAACTACTGGGCGGCGACGTCGTGATCGCCGAGCAGCCGAAGCCGCTTGGCACCGCTGATGCCGTCCGCTGCGCGCTCGCAGCACTGCCAGCCTCAGCCAAGGAGCTTCTCATCGCCTGCGGCGATACGCCGCTGATCACCGCCGCGTTGATGCGTGAGGTGGTTTCGGCGCGTCGCGAGACGAACGCTCCGATTGCGTTGGCCGCCTTTGATGCCGACGACCCTACGGGCTACGGACGGGTCATTGAGTCAAACGACGGTTCAGCGGAGTGCGTAATTGAAGAGCGTGACGCCAGCGAAGAGCAGCGTGCCATCGGCACCGTTAACGCTGGCCTCTACGCCGTTGACCGAGCCTGGCTAACCGAGGCACTCGGTGCAATCACGCCATCGAAGGCGAGCGGCGAGCTCTATCTCACCGATCTGATCGCCGCGGCACACGCTGCAGGTACTCCGGCGCCAATCGTCTACGGCCCAGAGATTGAGCTTGAGGGAGTGAACGACCGCCACCAGTTCGCCGATGTCGCGGCCGCGCTTCGCGAGCGCATCAACGAGGGGCATCTTGATCGCGGCGTGGCGCTGATCGACCCAACGACTGCGTGGATTGACGTGCAGGTTGAGATTGCTGCGGATGCGGTGATTGAACCTGGCGTCACCCTTGTTGGGGCAACGAGCATTGGCGCAAGGACGCGAATCGGGAGCGGCTCACGGATAGAGGCGACAACGATCGGCGAAGACTGCACCGTTCGCTCCTCAGCGATCGAGGGCTCAACCATTGCGTCGCACGTTGATGTTGGGCCGTTCGCGCACATTCGACCAGGGTGCACCATTGCGTCGAACTGTCACGTTGGAAACTTCGCTGAGCTGAAGGTTACGAGCCTTGCAGCGGGCGCGAAGGTCGGCCACCACTCGTATCTGGGCGACGCCGAGGTGGGGGAGCGTGCCAACATCGGCGCGGGCACCATCACGGCGAACTACAACGGCGTGAAGAAGCTCAAGACGCTAATCGGCGCGGACGCCTTCACCGGCGTCGGGACACTGATTGTGGCGCCGGCGGGTATCGGTATCGGCGCCAAGACAGGGGCTGGCACGGTCGTGCTTGCGGACATCCCTGATGGCTGTACGGCGGTCGGCGTTCCGGCTCGCATCATTCGGGAGGCGTAACGATGCTCGGCACTGACATCCTGATCATCCTTCTACTAATCCTCATCAACGGATTCTTCGTTGGTGCCGAAATTGCCTTTGTCTCTGTTCGCCGCACGCGCCTCGACGAGCTCGCGGAAGCGGGCGATCGCCGCGCCAAGCGTGCCCAGAAGCTCATGCGCGATCCGGGGCGCTTCCTTGCGGTGATCCAGGTTGCCATCACCTTCCTCGGGGCACTCGCCTCCGCCGTTGCCGCCGTAAGCATCGTGACCGTAGTCGCTGAGCCGCTGCGCGGGATCGCACTTATCGCTGACCAGGCGGACACGATTGCCCTGCTCCTTGTCACCTTCATCGTCTCTGTGGTCTCCATCGTGCTCGGCGAGTTGATCCCGAAGGGGTTTGCCCTCGCGAATCCCGACCGCATCGCGCTCACCGTCTCGGGGCCGATCACCCTCTTTGCCAAGATCGTCAGCCCCTTGGTGGCGGTGCTCGTGCTGCTCACCAAGATCATCTCGAAGCCGTTCGGCATTGACCCAACGCGTACCCCAGAGCTCTCCGCCGCAGAGATCCGCCTGATCGTGGAGCAGGGGAGCCAGCAGGGAGTTCTTGAAGCCGAAGAGGAGCAGATGATCAGCGCCGTCATGTCGCTGAGCGACTCGAAGCTGCATGAGGTGATGGTGCCGCGCATCGATATCGCGGCAATCGATCAGGAGGCAAGCTTTGACGACGCCGTGACCCTAGTGCTGACTGAGGGACATAGTCGTACGCCGCTCTACAAGGAGTCGGTCGACCATATCGTCGGCATCCTCTACGCGAAGGACCTCCTGCGCATCATTGCCGCGGGCGGCCCACGACCACGGCTGCGCGACATCATGCGCCCGGCGCTCTTCGTTCCTGAGTCGCAGGCGGTTGACGATTTGCTCAACGAACTGCAGCGGCGCCGTGTGCACATGGCGATCGTGCTCGACGAATACGGCGGCACCGCGGGCCTCGTGACGATTGAGGACCTTCTCGAAGAGATCGTCGGTGAGATTCAGGACGAGTTCGATGAAGAGGAGCCGATGAAGGTGATCGTCCGCGAGGGTGAGGCGATCCTCGATGGCCGCGCAGACATTGACGAGATGGGCGAACTTGTTGATCCAGCGCTAGAGCTCGAAGATGATGAGGAGTACGACACCGTGGGCGGATTCGTCTACCACCGCATTGGCCGCGTCCCTGTTGTGGGCGATACGGTGGCGGTGGACCCATTCAAAATCACGGTGATCAAGGTCATAGGACGCCGCGTCGGCAAGGTGCGCGTGACCTGGGATTCAGGGGCCTCAAAGCCCGTCGCCGATTAGGCGGAGATCACCCGGTCAATAATCTCTTCCAGCTTCGCAACGGCGCGCGGATTTAACTGCGACAGGCTGCGAATCTCGCTGATTGCTTTCGCACGCCACTCCTGCGCCTTCATGCGTGTGTATTCACGTGATCCAGTGCGCTCAAGGACCGCCAAACCGGCGGCGACAGATTCAGCACCTGGGTTCGCTTCGGCGTAGAGGTTCGTCAGCACGGCACGGTCGGCGGGGCTGGCCTGCTCCATGGCATGAAGAACGGGAAGCGTCTTCTTGTGGCGGGCGAGATCGGAGGCCTCTTTCCCGGTGGCCGCCTCATCGCCCCAGATACCGAGAAGGTCGTCGTTGATTTGGAAGGCGAGCCCGAGCGCCCAACCAAAGTTTCGGAAGCGGCGGATGACCTCTTCATCATCGCTGGCAAGGATCGCGCCAGACTCGACGGATCCGGAGATGAGGGCGGCAGTCTTTCGGCCGATCATCTCAAAGTAGTGCTCAACGCTCTGCATCTCTGTGCGTGCACTCGCGGCGATGTCGATGAATTGTCCCTCACAGAGGCGTAGGCAGGTTTCGTCGTAGAGCTTCATCAGGCGGATCACCTTGGTGTCAGAGAAGCCGATGGCGGTGAGGTGGTGGAGCGCTACGCGGCTGATCGTGAAGAGCGCATCGCCAGTGTTGATCGCCTGTGGCACGCCGTCACGAACCCAGAGCGTTGGCCGGCCACGTCGCTCCGCGTCACCATCTTCGATGTCGTCGTGAACCAGCGAGAAGTTGTGTCCGAGCTCAACGGCGGCGGCGCCAGGGAGTGCGCGATCCCAGTCTGGTGAGATGGAGGCGTAGGCGAGGAGGCCAAGGAGGGGGCGCATGCGCTTTCCCGGTCGCGCGGCGGGATCGGCGTAGCCCAAGTGATAGCGAATCTGTTCGTACATGGGGGCCGTAATCGGCTCCTCCCATTCGGCGAGCAGTGCAAGGATGGTGCGATCGGTTGCCGCAACCAGTTCGTCGAGGTTCAGGCTCAGCAGGTCTCCCGCCGCCCCTTGCTGCTGCTCGCTCACGCGTCCCCCTTACCTCTTGCCCGGCGCGTTTGAACGCGGCGCGGTTGTGGGTCAATGCTACCCTGCGCATCATGCCTGCACGTCAAAGCACTACGTCGCTGGCCGTCGTCACCTCCCGCTTTCGCCTCGGAGAAGCCGATCGCGTGCTCACCCTCCTCTCCGCGACACGCGGCAAGTTCAAGGCGATCGCCAAGGGGGTCCGCAAGCCGACCAGCCGCCTCGGCGGCGGGGTAGAGCCCTTCGCCGAGCTAGACCTCGCCCTCATCACAGGGCGCACCTTCGACACGGTGACCCAGGTTCGCAGCGTTCGAGTCTGGCTCGGCCTGCGGAGTCGACTCGGCAGTGCGGCAGTCGCCTGGTATGTCGCAGAGTTGGTTGAGCGTGGCACCAGCGATGAGCAGCCTGAACCCGAACTCTATGAGCTGCTCCTGCGCGCCTGGGATCTACTGGAGTCCGGCGCACCCGATGCGCTCGTGGCGCGCTGGGCTGAGCTCGCACTCCTTGACGCCGCTGGGCAGGGCCCAGAGCTCGACGTCTGCCTTGAGTGCGGCAGGGCGCCCGTTGCTGGTGAGGCCCTCCGCTGGGATGAGGAGGGAGCGGGTATCCGCTGCGCATCTCATGCGCTTGGAGGAACGTTCTCTAGCGATGCCTTACGGCTGATGCGAGCGCTGCGACGGTTTGCGCCAGAGGAGCTCGTTTCACTCACGCTGCCACCTGCGCCACAGCGCGAGGTGAGCTGGGCACTGCGCGGCGCGGTGCATCTCCTCTTTGGAGCGGAGCCGAAGAGCCGCAGCTTCATGGACGAGGTCCTCGCGCCGTAAAGAGCGGCGAGGGGTGCGGGTGCGAATTAGGCGGCGATGAATCCCGTCGAAGTGGCCACAAACCAAATTGCGGCGAGCAGTGCGAGCATTGCTCCGTAGGTCAGCAGGATGCGGCGAAGGTCACGGCGTACGATCGGCAACTCTTCGGCGATCTCGGCCGTGAGTCGCTGTGTTGATGCGGCCCGGCTGCCAATTGGTGCAGAGGTGCCCGCAATGACCGTGGGCTTCGGGGCGACGAGCGTCGCCTCATAGGCGGCGGCAGCAGCCTCTTCGGCAGGGGTGAGGCCACGCTTGGGCGCGTCGGCGTGCGACTTCAGTTTTGGGCGCTGGTCGGGGCGGAAGCGCTTCTCTCGTTTTGCCATGACTCCTCCTTACAGGATCGTGCGCAGAGGATACCCGACCCAGCTCGAGGGGGCGTCGGGGACTGATAGGATGCAGCCGTGGACAGCCAAGTTCTCCTTGCAATCGGTGTCGCCGGGGTACTCCTTGCCCTGCTCGCGCTCCTGGTTGCCCTGATCTCGATCCGCAACCTTCGTCGCCTACGCGCCGACTATGCGGCGCTGGTCTCTGGAAGTGACGTGTTGAGCGCCGAGCAGCGATTCGCTCAGGTGCTTGAGCGCGTTGCCCAGCAGGGGGCCTCATCGCAGGTCGCTGGGACGCGCCTGACCGCCCTTGAGGCGGCAGCACCTGGGGCACTGAGTCGCATGGGCCTGATCCAATTCCAGGCATTCGAGGATGTCGGTGGCGGCCAGAGCTCTGCTCTGGCGTTACTCGATGCGGTGGGGAGTGGCGTCGTCATCACCGCGCTACATGCACGCGTCGGCACCCGCATCTACGTCAAGCGCGTCATTGAGGGTCGGGGCGAGGGGACCCTGGGCGCTGAAGAGTCAGCGGCAATCGCTGCTGCCTTGGCACAGCCCGCCTACAGCGCTCCACAGCGGTGACGTCTCGCGCCTCGGGGGCGGGCGAGCGTGAAGGGGGATCGCAACTCCCAGTCTGGTCCGGAATCACACCCAAACGACCTGCGGCGACAACGCCAACCATCGCGCATCTCGTTGATGACCTCAACGACGAGCAGTACGCCGCTGTCACACACGGTGAGGGGCCACTCCTCGTCGTCGCCGGTGCCGGAACTGGGAAGACCCAGGTCATCACACGTCGCGTTGCCTGGCTGATCGCCGAAAAGCGTGCCGAGCCAGAAGAGATCTTGGCACTCACCTTTACGGAGCGCGCCGCGGAGGAGATGCAAGGGCGCGTCGACCGCCTCGTTCCGTACGGCTACGCCACGACCCCAATCAAAACCTTCCACGCCTTTGGTGATGAGCTGCTCCGCGCCAACGCACATCGGCTCGGCCTCTCTGGCGAGCTGCGTGTGCTGGGGCGCGCGGAAGTGGTTCTGCTCCTTCGCGAGCATCTCTTTGAACTTGGCCTAAAGAGATTCCTGCCACTTGGGGATCCGACACGATTCCTCGGCGACATCGCCGGCTACTTCTCGCGCGCAAAGGATGAGGCACTCGGCCCCGATGAGCTTCAGACGTTCGCTGCAGATCTTCAGGGACGTGCGAGCGAGGCACGAAGCGCCGCAGCAACAACCGCAGATCTTGAACTGCAGCGGAACCTTGCCTCGTATGCCGATGCGGTGGATCTGCTCGCCGTGGAGCACGGTGAACTCAGCGCGGCGTTGCGCACCTACCGCACGATCCTGAATGAGCGTGGTCTGCTCGACTTTGGTGATCAGGTTCTGCGCGCCTATGAGCTGCTGCGCGACGACCCCCTTGTTGCCGCACGAGCGCGGGAGCAGCACCGCTGGATTCTGGTGGACGAGTATCAAGATACGAACCGCCTGCAGGGGGCGCTGGTCGACCTTCTCTCAGATGGGCGTCGCAATCTTACCGTTGTTGGTGATGACGACCAGTCAATCTATCGTTTCCGTGGGGCAGCGATCAGCAACATCCTGAACTTCACCGAGCGGTACCCCGACGCGAGCAAGGTGGTCTTGACGAAGAACTACCGCAGCACGGGCTCTGTGCTCACCGCCGCTCGACGGCTCATTCGCTTTAACGACCCGCATCGGCTCGAGGTTCGCCTCGGCATCTCAAAGGAGCTCACCCCAGAGGGGATGCCCGGCGATGCACCTCCAGTGACATTCCGTAGATTCCGCACGACGGGAAACGAGGCGGATTGGATCGCCGCCGAGATCCGCGACTCTATTGCGGGTGGGCGACGGGCCCGAGATCACGCGGTGCTCGTGCGCGCGAACGTCGACAGCGTGGAGATTGGCCGCAGCCTGAACATGCTCGGGATTCCATGGCGCTCGAGCGGCGCTGCCGGTCTCTACGATCGCCCCGAGGTGCGCCTCCTCTTGGCGGGCCTACGCCATGCGGCCGACCCAGACGCTGCGGCACCACTCTTCCTCATCGCTGCTGAGTCGCGCTTCAAGGTGCCGCCCACGATTCTGGCCGCCGCCGTTGGCAAGTCGCGCCGCGACCACGCCTCGCTGCGGGAGAGCCTCGCAACGGTTGGGGCGGGGCATGAGGCCACGGAGCGACTCCTGGAACGCCTTGCCGGCGTGGTGCAAGAGAGCGTGGAGCGCACGAGCGGCGAGGTGCTCTACCGCTGGCTGCGTGAATCTGGTCTGCTTGCTGAACTCACCCGCGAAGCAACGCCAGAATCTGACGAGCGCATTCGCAACATTGGGCGCCTCTTTGATGTGGTGCGCTCCCGCAGCCGACTCCTGGAGCTCGACCGCGCACCATTCCTGGTGCGCTACCTCGAGGAGCTCGGTGAGGCGGGGGACGATCCGTCAGCCGCCGATGTTGATCCCGACCTTGATGCCGTTGCGCTCCTCACCATCCACCAGGCGAAGGGGCTGGAGTTCCCCGTCGTCTTTGCCGCGAACCTTGTGGAAGGGCGCTTCCCGGCCAAGGGTCGACCGCCGCGTCTCGCGCTCGCTGCAGAACTTGGCGGCTCTGATGATGTGGTGCCGCGCGACCCCCGCGCGCCAGATGGACCAACAGAGGCAGACGAAGAGGCGCTACGCGAGGAGCGTCGCCTCGCCTATGTCGCACTCACCAGGGCATGCGAACGCCTGGCACTGACCGCTGCAGAGCGAAGCAGTGGCGGCGTCCGTCCGCGGAAGGTCAGCCGATTTGTTGCCGAGGCGCTCGATCTCAGTCGAGAGCAACTTGAAGAGTTCCCGCTCATCGGTGAACCGACCTCCAAAATCGATGGCCTCGCGATCGTCGCCCCACCACTCCCAGTTCTCCCCGTACGTGAACCTGGGGCGGGGGAGAGCGCGCCACTCACGTTGAGCTTCACGGCGATTGAGGCATTCATTGCCTGCCCACTGCGCTATCACTACCAACAGCGCCTCCGCATTCCACTGCCGCCACATCACTCGGCGACGTACGGCGCCGCGATGCACGCCGCTGTCGCCGAATTCCATCGCGGGCAGATGGCGGGTGCGCCACCACAACTCGACGAGCTTTACGCCGCACTTGAGCGCAGTTGGCAGAGTGCCGGCTTCCTCTCTCGTAGCCATGAGGAGGCTCGCCATACGGCGGCAGAGGAGGCGATCGCCCGTTTCCGCAGTGAGGAGATTGCAACAGGTCACACACCGGCTTACGTTGAGAAGGACTTCTCGTTTGAACTTGGTGGACACAAGATTCGCGGTCGCTGGGATCGCGTCGATGTGCAGGCGCTTCCGCCCGAGGGTCGCAGTGCGCCGATTCCGACCATTGATGTACCAGGCGACGTTGTGCGCCCAACCCTGCCGCTCGGGGACGATGAGTGGGTGGTGGTCAGCGACTACAAGACGGGCGGACGCGATGATGACGACGCGAGCCGCAAGCGGGCGAAAGAGTCACTCCAGCTGCAGCTCTACGCACTGGCCTGGCGCGCCGCAACGGGTCGCCTCCCTGACGAGGTGAGCCTGCGCTTCCTCGACACCGGTCGAGTCGCCACCGTGCCAGTGGAGCCGAAGCGCATCGTGAAGGCACGCGAACTGATCGTGGTTGCAGCGGAGGGAATTCTCGGCGGCGTCATGGACCCAAAGCCAGAGTTGATGACCTGCACCTACTGCTCGTACCGTGAGCTCTGTCCGGCGTCGAAGGCTCCAGCGGGGCGGCCCGCATGACGCTTCGGGATGGAGAGCGACGCAACACTGCAGAGCAGCTTGAGCTGCCGCTCGATCAACAGCCCAGCGCGCCGTTTGCAGGAAAGGTGCTGCGCACCGTCGCCACGCCGCCGACACCACCACGCATTCCCGCTGGAGATCAGCGCCTGATTCGCCTCCTTGGTATCGGCGCGCTTGTTGCAGCGCTCATCACCATCGGTGGCGCACTGACGGTTGACCCTGTTGTCGAGCAGACCCGCGCCCTTGCCGTTGCAGGTGCGCTGGCTCTCACCGTGGCGCTCGGGCTCACGGGGCTTCTCCTGCTGCGCTCATTCCACGGCCATCCAGGTGTCTGGCGTGTGCGTCGTCGTCGGAGCGTGCGGCGTGGGCTGTTCGCAGGCGCCTTGATCGGTGGCTACCTCGCCCTGCGCATCATTGGCCTCGGCGGGCCAACGGGCCTGCTGATCGCCACCC
>QWRK01000013.1:0-9080 GCA_003670455.1 Candidatus Aquidulcis sp.
ACAAGGCCGGCGCACGAACCGCCGTCGACGCCGCCAAGCCGCGCTGAGGCGGGCGCCTTGAGCGCCGTCGCACCCTTCTCGTGTTCGTGGTGCGGACTCCCCGTCTCTGCCACCACGCTCGAAGACCTCTCGGCATGGACCCTTCTCTGCCCAGCCTGTCTTGAGCGCGCACCGGGCCAGCCATATCTGAAAACGAAACTGAAAGAGGGCTTGCGCCGTCGCGCGGAAGGCGCGCAACCACCTGTTGGCATTCCGCTCGCGCCAACTCCTGCAACGCCCGCGGCTACTGGTGCACCGGAGGTTGGTGAGAGCGGCGTACCGGCGCGACTCGGTCTGCTCCCTCCACCACAACATCCCGACGAACTTGAGGCGTGGTACCTGAATCGCGCGCCGTACGACCGCGGACCACTCGGTGGTGCAACGTGGCAGGGGGAGCTTGATCGTGCGGTGCTCTGGCTTGACGCACTCTCCTATGAGGGTCGCATTGTGGAGCTCGGTGCAGGGATCGGATTTTGGACGGTGTTGCTCGCCTCGCGCGGCGATACGAGCGCCTACGATGCCCGCGAAGATCGACTCGAGCGCGCACGTCGGCGGCTGATCGCCCACGGTCTCACGGCGCATCTGCATCCGCGCGCAATTGACGCGGGCCCTGAAGGGGCGCCCGCCGGGCTCGTCGTGGTGCCGTTCGTTCTGAGCCAGCTCGCCGCGGAGCCGCGGGCGCGCATGATCGATGTGGCGCATGCATGGCTCGCGCCAGGAGGCCGCATTGCGGTGATTGACTTGGCGCCGCCGAACTTCGATCCAGCCACGTTGGAACAGGCGGCTGGGGAGATGCTCGGCTCACGATTTACCGATCGCCGCGCCGAAGTGCTTGGGCGACACCTGGTGCTCATCGAGGCGACCGCGCGCTAGCAGCCCTTACGGGTGCAGGGTGTGCGAGTCGAGGAGTCGGTTCAGCAGCTCAGGCAGCGAGTCCTTCGTGAGGCCCGCTGGGCGAATGGGTGCGCCAGCGCCAATTGCAACGCCGATGATTGGGTCGTCACTGTTTGCACCCGCAGGAATCTCGAGGGCGGCCGCTGCCGCAAGTGCGGCCATCTGGTCCGCAGGGAGCGTCACTTTTTCAGAGTATTCACCGTGGGTCATGATCGTTCGCCCATCGGCATAGACGACCGCCTTCTCCTCCATGCCGTTCGACCAGCTGCGGGTGACGGTGTATGCCGGGGTGCCGGTCGGCTCCGCGGCGGTGCTGCACGCGCCGAGGCTCGTGGCGGCAACGATGGCCAGGAGCAGCACGGCTAATCGCTTCATCGTGCGATTATACCTGGAGGCAAATGATGGAAGGAGAAGAGCATGGCAGCACGACGTGGGGGAGCAGAAGAGCTCCGAATCCTTGAGGCGCAACTTGACCGCATGCGCGGCATGCTTGGCGCGTATTCGGGTCTCTTCTTTCGACAGATCACCATTTGGGGCGTTGTCAGCCTGATCCTTCTCGCCCTCTCCGGACTCAGCACTGGTGCCCCTGTTGCGGTGCTCCTGCTCTTTGTCGTTCCATTCGCCTTTCTCGAAGCGGGGTACACTTTCTACTACACGGTGTTCGCGCGTCGGCACGCAGAGTTCCTTGAGCGCACCATTAATGCGCGACTCGGGCGCAACGTACTCGCAGCGCATCGGCTTGAGGCGGCCTACTTCTATGAACCCGATGCGCCGAAACTCTCGTTCCTCTCGTTCGGTCGGCTGAGCGGCTACGGCAGCATCATGACCATCGGCTACTCCATCGCCGCCGTGCTCCTCTGGGGGGCGGGGCTCGATGAGGGCCTCACCCAGGTGGCGGCTGGGGGGATGCACGTGGGCGTGCTCGTTGCAGGGGTGGTCTGGACCCTCGGCGTCACCCTCTATCTGCTCTGGCACTTCCTCTCCCGCCGTGACGAGGAGCGCCTCCTGGCCGCCCTACGGGTCGCCTACCCAGATGCGGTAGGCTCGCGTGGAGGCGCCCGGTCTGGGCGCTAATCGACCCACGGGCAGAGGAGTACGAGCGACGTGACCACCCCCGATTCGGGAGCGCAGCACGGCACGGTTACCGAGCTTGACCGCGTCACGATTCGCTTCGCCGGCGACTCTGGCGATGGAATGCAGCTGACCGGTTCGCAGTTCACCGCCACCACCGCACTCTTCGGCAACGACGTCTCCACCCTGCCGGATTACCCCGCCGAGATTCGCGCGCCAGCCGGATCGCTCCCAGGAGTCTCGGGATTCCAGATCAGCTTCTCGAGCGGTGACATCCATACGCCGGGCGATCGACCCGACGTGCTCGTCGCCATGAACCCAGCGGCACTCAAGGTGAACCTTGGCGACCTGGTGCCAGGCGGCGCGATCATCGTGAACACCGACGCCTTCAACGACATCAACCTGCGCAAGGCGGGCTTCACCGAAGATCCACTGAAGAACCAGAGCCTGCAGGGCTACAACCTCTACGAGATTCCGATGTCGACGATGGTCGTCGGCGCATGCGAGGGTCTCGGCCTCAGCAGCAAGCAGGTTGAGCTGACGAAGAACTTCTTCGCCCTCGGCGTGATGTTCTGGCTCTACGAGCGCTCGATGGCCGGCACCGAGAAGTGGATCGCCGAGAAGTTCGCCGGCAAGGATGCAATCGCTGAGGCGAACCGTCGCGCACTGCATGCGGGCTACGCCTTCGGTGAGACGACCGAAATCTTCCACACGCACTACCGCGTTGCTGCAGCGCACCTACCACCTGGCACGTACCGCAACATCACTGGCAACGAGGCGACCGCTCTCGGCTTCGTCATGGCGTCGAAGCTCGCCGAGCGCGACCTCTTCCTGGCCAGCTATCCAATCACTCCCGCCTCCGACATCCTGCATCAGCTCTCCTCGTACAAGCACCTCGGCATCAAGACGGTGCAGTCCGAAGATGAGATCGCGGCAATCGGTGCTGCGGTGGGCGCGGCGTACGGCGGCGCCATGGGCATGACCACCACCTCTGGCCCAGGCATGGCGCTCAAGGCCGAGATGCTCGGCCTTGCCGTCATGGTTGAGTTGCCACTTGTTGTTGTGGATGTGCAGCGCGCCGGCCCGTCGACCGGCATGCCAACGAAGACCGAGCAGGGTGACCTGCTGATGAGCATGTTCGGCCGCAACTCCGATTCGCCGATTCCGGTGATCGCACCAGCGACGCCAGCCGAGTGCTTCACGATGGCGATTGAGGCGTGGCGCATCGCACTGCACCACATGACCCCGGTTGTCTTCTTGAGTGATGCCTTCTTGGCAACGGGTGCCGAGCCGTGGAGCATTCCGAACGTTGCCGATCTTCCTTCGATCAAGGTCGAGAATGCCCCCGCCTCAGACAAGCCAGGCTTCCGCCCATATCAGCGCGACCCTGAGACGCTGGCCCGCCCGTGGGCGGTTCCAGGAACGCCCGGTCTCGAGCACCGCATCGGCGGCCTCGAGAAGCTCGATGAGTTGGGCACCGTGAGCTACGACCCTGATAACCATCACCGCATGAACCTGCTCCGCGCCGAGAAGGTTGCGCGTGTTGCCCGCGACATTCCGCCAACTGAGATCTACGGCGAGGCCACGGGCGACCTGCTCATCTTGGGCTGGGGCTCCACCTACGGCTCGATTCGTTCAGCGGTGGAGCGCCTGCAGTCGCGTGGCAAGCGCGTCAGCCACGCCCATCTGCGCTATCTGAATCCGCTCCCAACCGATCTCGAGGCGATGCTGAAGAACTTCAAGCACGTGCTGATGCCTGAGCTGAATGCCGGCCAGCTGCGCATGCTCATTCGCGCCAAGTACCTGGTCGACGCCGTGGGCTTCAACCTGGTGCGCGGCAAGCCGTTCCAGATCGGTGAGATTGAGGCGAAGGCCGAGTCGATCCTCGGCGAGAGTGTGGAGGCCGCGAAGTGACCCAGTCTGAACTCCCGGTGCTGACGAAGAAGGATTTCGAGTCCGACCAGGATGTGCGCTGGTGCCCAGGGTGCGGCGACTATTCGATCTTGGCGCAGACCCAGAAGACCATGCCTACCTTCGGTGTCGTCAAGGAGAAGATCGTCTTCATCTCTGGGATCGGCTGCTCGGGTCGCCTCCCGTACTACATGAACACCTACGGCTTCCACACGATCCACGGCCGTGCGGCAACGATTGCCACCGGACTCAAGGCGGCGCGACCTGACCTGATGGTCTGGGTGATCACCGGCGACGGCGACGCCCTCTCGATCGGCGGCAACCACCTCATCCACGCGATGCGCCGGAACGTTGACATGAAGATGATCATGTTCAACAACCGCATCTATGGCCTCACCAAGGGCCAGGCCTCGCCAACCTCGCCGATCGGCAAGAAGACCAAGTCCACACCGCTCGGCACCATCGAAACGCCGATCATTCCGCTCAACCTTGTCGCTGCCGCCGAAGCGAGCTTCATCGCGCGATCGGTCGACACGCACTCTGAGCATCTGCAAGAGATGATGCAGCGCGCCGGCGAACACTCGGGTGCCGCCTTCCTCGAAGTGCTGCAGAACTGCAACATCTTCAACGACGGCGCCTGGCGCGACTTCACCGATAAGTCGGTGAAGGAGGACCGCATGCTGGTGCTGAAGCACGGTGAGCCGATGATCTTCGGCGCTGAGAAGAACAAGGGGATTCGCCTCAACGGTCTGCGGCCAGAGGTTGTGACCATTGGCGAGAACGGCGTGAGCGTTGCTGACCTTTGGGTGCACGACGAGACCGATCCTGATGCCACGCGCACGCAGATCTTGAGCCGCATGTGGTGGCCCGACTTCCCCGTACCGGTTGGCGTCTTCCGTCGCGTGCCACGCCCAACGCATGACCAGCTCCTCGTTGAGCAGATCGATGGAGCGAAGGCGGCACGTGCCGCAAAGGGCCCCGTTGATCTACAGAAGCTCCTCGCCTCAGGGGAGACCTGGACGGTCGAGTGACCGCGCCGCGCCTCTTGGTGCTGGCCGACGATCTGATCTGGTCGACTCGACTCGAAGGGCAGGGGCGCACCCTTGGTGCAACCGTCCAGCGCTTCACTGCTACCGAGCCCCTGATCGCCGCCCTTGCCGCTGAGCCCGCGACCCCCGCCGACCTGGTGGCGATCGATGCCACCGCCCGCGCCTACAACGCCGAGGCGGCGGTTCGCGCGGCGGCGGCGACCGGGGCACGGGTCCTCGCCCTGGTCCAGCACGACGATCCTGAGGGGCGGGCGAGCCTGATCGCCGCAGGGGCGGTGCGCGCCATGCCGTATCGCGCGCTCTTTGAGCGCGGGCATGCGATCCTCGCAGGGCTACTCGATCTGCCGGTGCCGCCGGCGACGAGCCCAGCAACAACAGGGGAGGGTGCATGAGTAACCGAAGTGCCGAGATCACCGCCGCCTACGACGCCGCGACGCCAGGCCTTGGTGCCGGTCACGCCCTTGAGGCGAAGCTCATCGGACCCGCCGCCTATGCTGCACGACTCTCCGCCGCGCGCGACGCGGTCAACGACGCTGGTCTCGATGCGGTGTTGCTCGGCTTCGGCGCTGACATGCGCTACCTCACCGGTTACGCCGCACCAGCGCTCGAGCGACTCACCATGCTGGTGATCCCAGCGAACGGTGCACCAACACTGATCGTGCCGCGACTCGAAGCGGGCATGGCCGGCGATGCGCCGGCGATGCGCGGCGGCCACGTGGCCTCCGTCACCTTCGGCGAGACCGATGATCCATTTGCCCTCGTTGCCACTGCGGTGAAGGCTGGTGGCCGACCTGGTTCCGCTGCGCGCGGTGTGGCTGTTTCCGATCGACTCTGGTCCACCTTCTTGATTCGCATTGAGGCGGCACTACGCACTCACGGCGCAATCACCCAGACGCAACTCGCGTCGCACGTGATTGGCAAGCTGCGGATGGTGAAGTCGGCCGAAGAGGCGGCACTGTTGCGCGGCGCGGGCCGCGCTGTCGACACCGTCGTCATGGCAATTACGAGCGGCAAGCTGCTTGGTCGCACCGAGAACGATGTGGCGCGCGAAGTACGCGAGCGACTCACCGGTGCTGGGCACGAGGTCTCATCGTTCGCCATCGTTGGTTCCGGTCCCAACTCTGCCTCACCGCACCACGAAGCCTCATCGCGCGTGATCAACGCGGGCGACGCAATCGTGCTCGACATTGGCGGAGTCTTCGGCGGTTATGGTTCCGACACCACGCGCACTATCTGGGTGACCGGCCCGAACGGGGCAGTGCCACCAACAGATGACTACCTGCGCCGCTACGAGATCTTGAAGCGATCCCACCAGGCGGCGATGGATCATGTTCGCCCAGGGGTGAGCTGCGAATCGGTCGACGCCGCCGCCCGCGCCGTGATCGACGCGGCAGGGGAGGGGGCCCGCTTCTTCCACCGCACCGGGCACGGAATCGGGCTCGAGGAGCACGAGGATCCGTACATCGTGGCGGGGAACACCACGAAGCTCGTCCCAGGCCACGCCTTCTCCATTGAACCTGGGATCTACGTTGAGGGCGTCAACGGTGCCCGCATTGAAGACATCGTCCTCTGTGGCGATAGTGCGGTCGATGCGCTGAATCACACCAAGCGTGATCTCTACGTGGTGGCCGGATGAACGACGGTCCAGTCGCAAGCGCGCAGCAGCAGGTTCGCCAGGCGACGCCGGCGCAGGTGCGGCGCATCGCTAAGGCGCGACCGTATGTGCCACTGCATGACTTGCGACGTACCTACGGACTCCCTGGAGACGAAGAGATCACTACGCGCATCGAGACGCCCGAAGGTCCGGCCTGGATCGGTCTCCCCGAGCGCGAGGCGCGCATCATTGAGAGCCTGGTACGCGAAGGAGAGATCGCGCTGATCTTTGCCGACTCACCACGCGCACGCGTGGTGCTCGGCTTCCACAGCCTGACCCTGCACGCCTAAGCGTCGACCCCTTCGCCGCGCAGCAGTGCGCGCTTGAAGGCAATCGGATCCGTTGCTCCGGGACGCCAGCTGCTCCCTGCGCCGCCACCGAATCCGCCGATGCCGTTTGACGCCAACACGCGGTGGCAGGGGATCAGCACCGGCACGCGGTTCTTGCCGAGCGCACCGCCCACGGCACGCGCGGCACGTGGTGACCCACTTGCCTCTGCAAGTTCGCCATACGTGACCGTGGCACCAAAGCGCACGCCAGCCAACGCACGGAAAACGCGCTGCTCAAACTCTGTCGCCCACGAAAGATCCACGGCCGCGAGTCGCTCTCGTGCACTGAGCTTTCCGCGCAGTGCGGCGTTCAGGATACGGTTTACCTCGCGTGCGCTCGTGATCGGGCCGGCAGTGCGACGCGCCATAGCACCAGTGGCCACAGGTGCAAACGGCGCACCTGGATCGAGGGCGATGGCGCAGATGCGGCCGTTCTCCACGGCCACCGGAAGCGCTCCCCACGGGCTCGACCACGAGTAGATCTGCATGCGCGCAGCCTAGCCGCAGGCGCTTATCGCTCAGGTGAGGCGTATACTCCCCCTGAGTATGTCAACCGAACTCGCTCCTGCGGCACCAGCGACTCCCGTGGCGGAGATTGCCCTCCCTGTCACCGGGATGACCTGCGCATCGTGCGTGAACCGCGTCGAACGATTCCTGAAGAAGGCCGACGGCGTGAGCGGCGCGAGCGTGAACCTCGCCACCTCGATGGCCACCATCCAATACGCGCCAGAGGCGACGGGCGTTGCCGATCTTGCCGCCGTCATTAGCGCCGCGGGCTACGAAGTGCCCCCCGCGGCTCTCGCCCTCGCCGGACGCGAAGGAGACGCCGACGCGCAAGAAGCGCGCGAAGCACTCGATGCTCAGCTTGTTGCCGCGCGCAGCAAAGAGACGCGCGGACTTCTTCGCGATGGTGTGATTGCAACGATCTTTGGTTTTGCCGCAATGGCCCTGATGCTGCAGCCGTGGTTTTTCATCAGCATGGAGCGCATCAACTGGATCCTGATCGTGCCCTCCACCATCATTCAATTCGCCGTTGGCTGGCGCTTCCATGCGCGCGCACTCCGCGCACTGCGACACGGATCGCTCACGATGGAGACACTCGTCAGCCTCGGTACGACCGCGGCCTGGGGCTGGTCGGTCGCGATCACCCTCTTCCATGCGCAGCTGATGCGCGTTGGCATTCCAGCGCACGCAACGTGGGATGCCGCGGCACTCATTCTCGGCTTTGTCGCACTCGGTCGCTGGATGGAGGCGCGCGCCAAGGAGCAGACTACCAGCGCGGTTCGCGGAATCTTGGCGCTGCAGCCAAAAGAGGCAGAGCTACTTGCAACCGCCGACGCACCAACCGCGTCCACCATCGCGGTGAACAAGATCATTGCTGGCGATCTGTTGCGCATTCGCCCTGGCGGTCGCATCCCCGTCGACGGCATCATGGTGAGTGGTCGTGCCGCCGTTGATGAGTCGGCCATCACTGGTGAGTCACTCCCAGTGGAGCGCGGCCCAGGGAGCCGACTCGCCGCCGGCACGCTGCTGACCGATGCGTCGATCGTGATGCGCGCAACGCAGGTCGGCGCAAACACCACGCTCGCCCGCATCGTGGCCATGGTCGAGCGCGCGCAGGGGTCAAAGCCTGCGATTGCTCGCCTCGCGGACCGCATCTCCGAGGTGTTCGTTCCGGCCATCCTGCTGATCGCCGTGGCGACCTTTGTTGGCTGGTACCTCCTCGGGGCCGAGCCGCGCCTGGTGCGTGCCGTAGCTACCGCCATCGCCGTGCTCGTGGTTGCCTGCCCCTGCGCCATGGGCCTCGCCACCCCCACCGCCGTGATCGCTGGCACCGGCCGTGGCGCTGAGGCGGGAATCCTCGTGCGCGACGCCGCCATCCTCGAGGCGGCGGGGAAGCTGCGCGCCGTGGTCTGGGATAAAACTGGCACCCTCACCCTCGGTCAGCACGCTCTCGTCGGACGCCTCGCCCTCGCGAGCGGTCCGCTCGCCGGCGACACCGATCGACTCCTGCAGATCGCTGCGGCCGTCGAGGGCCCATCGGAGCATCCACTCGCTCGCGCCATCGTCCGCGCCGCCGGAGCGGTCACGGCAAACGCCACCGACTTCTCCATGCATGCCGGTCACGGCGTA
>QWRK01000013.1:9090-21984 GCA_003670455.1 Candidatus Aquidulcis sp.
CCGCCGGACGCACGCCACTCTTCCTTTCAATGAACGGCGAGTCTGCCGGCGCACTCAGCCTCGCTGACACTGTTCGCCCAGAGAGCGCCGCAGCGATTCGCGCACTCTCCGCGCGCGACGTCGAGTCGTGGATCATCAGCGGCGATCGCCAGGAGGTGGTGAACGCCATCGCCCGAGATCTCAACATTCCACCAGAGCGCGCCCGCGGCGGCATTCTCCCTGGTGGCAAGGGCGATGCGATCACCGAGATTCGACGCAGCAGCAGCGGACCAGTAGCGATGGTGGGGGATGGCGTGAACGATGCACCGGCACTCGCAGCTGCTGACGTAGGTATCTCCATGGGTGGCGGCACCGAGATCGCCATCGATGCATCCGCTGCAACCTTGAGCGGCGCAGATCCGCGTGGCGTACCGCTCCTTGTGGACCTTGCGCGCGCCACGACGCGCATCATCAAGCAGAACCTCGCCTGGGCCTTTGGCTACAACATCCTTCTCGTTCCACTCGCCGCCGGCCTGGCACTGCCAGCCTTCGGCATTGGCCTCGACCCAGCTCTTGCCGCCGCCGCAATGGGCGGATCGAGCGTGACGGTGGTGCTGAATGCCTTGAGGCTGCGAAGGCTGCCGCTCAATCGCGATCAGCTGAACTGACCGTTTAGCCCAGAAACGGTCGCAGCTCCACCCGGCGATTACATGCGCGAGAGGCGTCCACCGCAAAGGCTTGCGCCTGTTCAGGGGAATCGGCGTTGATGATCCAGAAGCCGCTGTAGTGCTCAGGGCCGGCGAAGAGTGAGCCAGCGGTGATAGCGCCGAGGCCGCTGCGATTGTCGATCAGCGTGGCACGGTTCGGCTCGGCGATACCCGCGGCGAGGATCAGATGGTTGCCTGCGGCGAGACGTTCGTTGAAGGCGTCGATGGCGGCACCTTCGCCAGAGGTCGCAGTGTTGCTGCCGCCATCGATGACGAAGAGAACGAAGCGCATTCCTACCGAAGCTTGCCGAAGAGCGCCGAGGCGTTCTGGCCGCCGAAGCCGAAGCCGTTGATCAGCACGCGGTCGACTGGCTGGTTGGTGCGCGCGGTGTGCGGCACGTAGTCAAGGTCGCACTCTGGGTCTGGTGTGTCGAGGTTGATCGTTGGCGGCACAGTGCCCGTCTCGATCGCCTTGATTGCGGCGAGTCCGGCAACGGCGCCTGCACCACCCAAGAGGTGGCCGACCATGCTCTTTGGGGAGCTGATCGGAATCTTGTAGGCGTGATCACCAAGGGCGCGCTTGATCGCCTTCGTCTCGGTGAGGTCGTTGAGTGGGGTGCTGGTGCCGTGCGCCACGATGTAGCTGATGTCGTCAATCACAGCACCACCATCAAGGATCGCCTTCGTCATGGAGCCTGCAGCGCCGCGGCCGGTTGGCTCAGGGGCGCTGATGTGGAAGGCGTCGGCGGTTGCGCCGGCACCGAGCAGCTCGGCGCGAATGGTTGCGCCACGTGCCTTGGCATGGGCGAGCGACTCGATCACGAAGACCGCGCCACCCTCGCCGAAGACGAAGCCGTCGCGGTTCTTGTCGAACGGTCGGCTGGCGTGCGTTGGGTCGTCGTTGCGCTTGCTGAGGGCGCCCATGTTGCTGAGGGCGGCGAAGGCCATCGGCAGGAGTGGTGCCTCGACGCCGCCGGCAACGACCACGTCGGCCTCACCGCTGCGGATTAGGCGGAGTGCATCCTGGAAGGCGAGCACGCCAGTGGCGCAGGCGGCGGCCTGGGTGATCGCGGCGCCGGTGAGGCCGTACTTCATGCTGACCATGCATGCGCCCATGCTTGGGCTGAGGGCAGGAATGGCGAAGGCGCTCACGAAGCGACCACCCTTTTCGCGGTAGGCGTCGCTTCCCATGGTTACCTGCTCAATGCCACCACCACCGGTGTTGATGACCGTGGCGACGCGGTCGCGGCGCTCTGGCTCCCAGCTGGCGATGTCGGCGAGCCCGGCATGTTCGATTGCTTCGGTGGCGGCGGCGATCGCGAACTGCACGAAGCGGCTCATGCGACGCGCCATCTTCATGTCCATGGTCAGCAGCGGATCGAAGCCCTTCACCTCGGCGGCAATGCGCACCTCATTCGGTGAGGCGTCGAAGTGGGTGATGGGGCCGGCGCCCGAACGTCCGGCGATGAGTCCGTCCCAGTACTCGCCGGCACTATTGCCGATCGGGGTGATCGCGCCGTAGCCGGTGATGACCGCGCGCTGTGCCTCGGTTCGTACAGGGTTGGCGCTCATGGCTCCTCCTACTTTCCGGTCCAGCGTCGCAACACGATGGCGCCATTATGCCCACCGAGCCCAACGTTGTTGCTCACCGCGGCGCGAATCTCGGCACTGCGGGTCTCTCGGACCACGTTCAGGTTGCAGGCAGGGTCGACGTTCTTCGTGTGCAGCGTTCCTGGGATCACCTGGTGATGCAGCGAGAGGGCCGTGAAGACCGCCTCAACCGCACCAGCGGCACCCATCAGGTGGCCGGTGAGCGACTTGGTGGCAGAGACTGGAATCTCCGCCGCGCGTGCACCAAAAGCGGCGTGGAAGGCGAGCGCCTCGCGCTCGTCGCCCACTGGCGTGCTGGTGCCGTGCGGATTGATCAGGTCAATCTCAGTCGGGTCAATCTTGCCGCGCTGCAGCGCCCACTTGATGGAGCGCGCCGAACCGGCGCCGCCTTCAACTGGCTGAATCATGTCGTGGGCATCGGCAGAGCTGCCGTAGCCAACGACTTCGGCGTAGATCGTGGCGCCGCGCGCCGTTGCCGAGGCGAGATCCTCAACGATGAAGGCACCAGCTCCTTCGCCCAAGACGAAGCCGGCGCGACCCACGTCGTATGGTCGGCAGGCCGAGGCTGGACCTTCGCCGTCGCGCGGACCGGCGAGGCCGCGCATGTTCATGAAGCCGATGTGTGCCACCTCGAGGAGTGGGTTCTCGGTGGAGCCGGCAATGACCGCAGTCACGTCGCCGCGCTTGATCGCCTCGGCCGCCTCGCCCAAGGCGTGTGTGCCCGTGGCGCAGGCGGAGACGACCGCCATGTTGTGTCCCACGGCGCCCGACTCGATGGCGATCATGCCCGAGGTGCTGTCCACGAGACCGTGGGCGATGAAGGTCGGCGCAACGGAGCGCGGTCCCTTCTCTTTCCAGGCCATCTGGTTCTCGATGAAGAGTCCCTGTCCGCCAGCACCAGAGCCGAAGACGACGCCAACCTCTTCGCGGTTCGCGTCGGTGATCTCGAGCCCTGAGTCGCGCAGGGCGGCCTTCGCCGCAGCGACGCCCCAATGAATCTCGGGGCCGGTGCGTCGAATCTGCTTGGCGTCGAGGAACTGGGTGACGTCAAAGTCCTTCACCTCGCCCGCGACCACGTAGGGGGCGTAGGGGGTTGGGTCCCAGTGGGTGATCTGCGCGATGCCGCTGCGACCTTCGGTCAGCGATGCCCACACGTCGCCGACGGTGTTGCCGATCGGCGAGACGATGCCGAGTCCGGTGATGACGACGCGTCGGGTGTGATCTGGTTCGCGCATGCTGCTACTCCTTCACTACTTAGGCTGCTGGGCTTACTTCTTCAATGGAGAGAATCTCTGCGCCATCGGCCGACGGAATGCGCTTGACGAGTCCGGCGAGCACGCGGCCCGAGCCGACCTCGATGTAGCGCTTCGTGCCGACGGCCGCCATGGTGTTCACCGCGGCGATCCAGTCGACGCCACCGGTGAGATGATTCGAGAGTTCGTCGCGCAGCTGCGCAGCGGTGGTGATGCGCGCGGCGGTGGCGTTGGCGAGCATCGGAGTCTTCGGATCAGCGATGGTGACGGCGGCGAGTGCCTCGCGCATGCCGGCGGCGGCCTCCTCCATCAGTGGTGAGTGGCTGGCGATGCTGACCTGCAGTCTCACGGCGCGCTTTGCGCCTGCAGCACTTGCGGCGGCAACGGCCGCTTCAATGGCGGCGACTTCACCGGAGAGCACGATCTGCCCCGGCGAGTTGCGATTAGCGAAGACCAAGATGCCGAGCTTTGCGCCGGCGGCGATCACGTCAGACTCGGCGCTCTCAGGGAGCCCGAGGATGGCGGCCATGGCGCCAGGGCGTCCACCGCCCGATGCTTGCATCAGCTCGCCGCGTCGGCGGGCGAGTCGTACGCCATCGGCAACGGAGAGTGCGCATGCGGCAACGGCGGCGGCGTACTGGCCAGCCGAGTGGCCGGCGATGAGTAGTGGTTCGTCGAGTGCCGTGCCTGCGGCGGCGGCGCGTTCTCGCGCGGCGGCAAGCAAGGCAATGGAGATCGTGAGGATCGCGGGTTGTGCAACCTCGGTGCGCTCCAGGGCTTCGGCTGGGCCGGTGGCCATCAGCTGGCCGAGCGGCTCGCCCAGCGCGGCCTCAGCCTCTGCCAGCACGGCGCGTGCGGCGGGGGAGGCGGCGAGGGCGGCGGCACCCATGCCGACGCTCTGCGAGCCCTGCCCAGGGAAGATCCACGAGGTGATCGGTGACATGCGGGGAATCGTAGCCGCCCCCACAGGCCTCTGCGCTAATGTATGCGCATATGCATACACCTCGCCGCAGCCGCATCTCTGAGCTCACGAAGGCCGCCGAAGGGCTGCGCAGCCGCTTGCCAGCCGCGGTGCGCGTTGCTCGTGGCGAGATGGGGGAGAGCCCGCTCGATGAGGTCTCGCGACGCCGGCAGAGCCTCGGTGAGATCGGCGGGCGCATCGTCTCTATCCGCCGCCTCTGGCGCGAGCTCGTGCTTTCGACGGCACAGCAGTTGGCACCGACCGAACTCTCCCTGGCGCAGGTCGCCGCCCTCTATCTGCTCGCCGATGGGAAGCCGCGATCGGTGGGGGAGATTGCCCGAGACCTCGGCCGCTCGCACTCGGCGACCAGTCGTCTGGTGAGCTTCTTGCACCAGCGTCGCTATCTGCGCGCCGCGCCAACGAGTGATGCCCGTGTGCGCCGATCGCAGCTTGCTCCAAGTGGCGAGGCGCTGTTGACGTCTATTGATCGCGGTCGCGCGGAACAGTTTGTCGATGTGGTGCGACGACTACCGAAAGCGGAGCGCGGTCTGGTTGCTGCAGCGGTTGCCGCACTGGCAACGCGCGCGCCGGTTACTCCCCCGCGTACCCCATAGCCACGTCGTACAGGACCTCAACGCCCCAGGCGAGGGCCTCCTGTGAGACTCGCTCGTCGATGCCGTGGAAGCGCTCCATGAAGCGCTCCTTCGGATCGAGCAGATACGGTGAGAATCCGTAGGTTGGAATCCCGGCTGGCACGGTGATCTTCGCATCCGTCGCATACGGCGCGACGGCGGGCATCATGATCGCCTCACTGTCGCGTGTGCGAATTGCGGCGCTCGCAATGCCAAGGATCTCGTGATCCATCGGGTTGCTGACCGCGCCACCATATTCAATCAGGTCAAGCTTCACGAACGGTGCAAGGTCAGCACCGATGCGGTCGAGCATGTTGCGCTCTGCCGCTTCGCGCGTTGTCCCTGGCAGGATGCGGCTATCGACGGTGAGGGTTGCTAATCCTGGCAACACGTTGGAGCGAATGCCCGAGGTCAGGATCGTTGGGGCGAAGGTGTCGCGCAACACGGCGCGCAGCGCTCGCAGGAGTTCAGGGGCGCACCCTGCTGCTACCGCCTCGCTGTTGAGCTCCTTGGCGTCGTCAAAGGTCTTCTCGCTGAGGAGGCGCTCGAGGCGACTGATCGCTCCGGCTGGGAGTGCGGCACGAAGTGCGGCAAGGAGCGCTTCGTTCTCGGGCACGATCTGAACCGGGCCTGGCACCGAGACGCGCTCCACTACCTGGGCGGCACGGAGCAGGGCGTTGTCGCTGTCGGGCATCGAGGCGTGACCCCAGCGGCCGCTGACGGTGATGGTGAAGCGGGCGAAGCCCTTCTCGGCAACCTGCAGTGGATAGATGCGACGGCCGGCTGCGGTGATCGTCATGCCACCTGCCTCGGTCAGACCAACCGCGGCGTCAAGCCAGTGCTTGCGGTCTTGCAGGACGAGGGCGATCCCCTCGAGGCCACCCGTCTCTTCGTCGGCGGTGGCGGTGAGGATGATGTCGCGGCGTAGGCCAGGGATCACATCCTTCGCTGGATTGAGACCGGCGGCGCGAGCGCGCTCGCAGAGGAGGCGAATCACGCCGACCTGCACCGCTAGGGCGCCCTTCATGTCAACGGCGCCACGACCCCAGATGTAGCCGTCCTTCACGACGCCCTCAAATGGGTTCACCGTCCAGCCGTCTTGATTGGCGGGAACAACGTCAAGGTGCGCGAAGAGGAGGAGTGCTCCGTCTTTCGGATCGCGTGGGTCGAGCTTCGGATTTGCAGCGGAGGCGCTGCCGCGCAGTCGCACGCTCACATTGCCGCGGTCTGGGATTGGCTCAAAGAACTCCGGCTCCAGGCCTTCGCGACGGAGCAACTCAATGAGGACCTTGGCGGCACGCGTCTCGTTCCCTGGGGGGTTCACGCTCTCGGCGCGAATGAGCTGCACCAGATCGTCGCCCGCCTCGGCACCGATGCGCTTCATTAGCGCGGAATCTACTGATGCAGAGGGGAGACCCTTCGGGAAGTGGTCGGCGGCGGTTGCGGTGAAGCGCGAGGCGCCGCTCACTTGCCAACTCCTGCGATCGTGAGGATCAGCTGCACGATCAGTGCGACGATGGTGAGACCGACCAGTCCGCCAACAATGACCTTGACGCCGCGCATGCCGCTGCGCTCGTCCGCGTCGGCCTTTGCCTGCTGCGCTTTGGTGAGTCGGTCGCCACCTGGAACTAGGGGAGCATCAAGGCCGCGGAGGCCACCACGTGGGTCCTTCGGATTAATCGCCTTCGCTGCGCTCATCGGTCGGTTGACCCTTTCAGCGCCTTAGCGAGGCGCACCCCTGTGGTGATGGCGCCATCTGACGCGCTGCTCACGAGGGCAGCGTACTTCGCCCAGACGCCGCCGGCGTAGCGTGGTGCGGGGGCGCGCCAGGCGGCGCGACGGGTTGCCAACTCGCTCTCGGCAACCTCAATGCGCAGCTCATGCGAGTCGACGTCGATGGTGACAGTGTCACCTTCGTGCACCAGGGCAATCGGTCCGCCGAGCGCCGCCTCTGGAGAGATGTGCGCCACCATGAAGCCGTGGGTTGCGCCAGAGAAGCGGCCGTCGGTGATGAGTGCAACCTCGTCGCCGAGCCCCTGGCCCACGAGTGCCGCGGTAACGGCGAGCATCTCGCGCATCCCTGGTCCACCGACTGGTCCTTCGTAGCGAATGACGACAACGTCGCCCGCAACGATGCCGTTAGCGCGAATGGCGGCGAAGGCTGCCTCCTCGGAATCAAAGACGCGCGCTGGGCCACTGTGATGTCGGCGCTCGTGGCCCGCAAGCTTCACGATCGCACCCTCTGGCGCGAGGCTGCCGCGCAGCACCGTGAGGCCGCCCGTCTTCTTGATCGGGTTGTTGATCGGGCGAATCACATCTTGCCCAGCGCGCTCGTTCGCCTGCGACGCGATCTCGCCCATCGTTCGTCCATCAACGCCCTGCTCGTTCAGGTGCAGCAGGCCACCAGCGGCAAGCTCGCGTAGCACCAGGGCGATGCCACCAGCCTTATAGAGATCGAGTGCGGCGTACGAGCCGCCAGGGATCAAGTTGCCGATGACGGGCGTTGACTCGCCGAGGCGCTCGAAGGCTTCGATCTCGAGGGGAAGGTCGAACTCGCGCGCAATCGCGAGCAGGTGGAGCACCGCGTTCGTTGAGCCGGCGGTTGCACCAACGGCGCGAATCGCGTTCTCGAGGGCCTTGCCAGTAACGATGTCGCGCGGCTTCAGGTTCTTGCGCACCAGCTCCACGGCGATCTCGCCCGAGCGCTCGGCGGCGGCGATCTTGTCGGGGTCGGTGGCGGGGATGCCGTTGAGGCCGGCGGGGGAGAGGCCGATCACCTCGAGCGCCATGCTCATCGTGTTGGCGGTGAACTGACCACCGCAGGCGCCCGCCCCTGGGCAGGCGGCGTTCTCAAGATCCCAGAGCTCCTCGGCGGTGATCTTCCCAGCGTTGTACGAGCCGACCGCCTCGAAGACGCTCTGCACGGTTACATCCTTCCCCTTATAGGAGCCGGGAAGGATCGTGCCGTTATAGAGGACGAGTCCAGGAATGTTCAGGCGGCCGAGTGCCATCGCGGCACCTGGGCTGGTCTTGTCGCAGCCGGTGAGGCAGACGATGCCGTCAAAGCTGTGCCCCATGGAGACGAGCTCAATGGAGTCGGCGATGATTTCGCGCGAGATGAGCGATGCCTTCATCCCCTCGGTTCCCATGGCCACGCCGTCGGAGACGGAGATGGTGCCGAACTCCATCGGCGTGCCGCCCGCGCGTCGAATGCCGCGCTTAACCGCCTCTGCGAGTTCGCGCTGATTTAGGTTGCACGGCATCGTCTCGATCCAGGTGGTGGCAACGCCAATGATCGGCTTGGCGAGATCCTCATCGGTGAAGCCGACCGCCTTCAACATCGCGCGCGCTGGTGCGCGATCTGGTCCGTCGGTCATGGCGGCGGAGTGCCGCTTCGCTGGATCGCTCGCGCGGTCGTACGGGTTCTTACTCATCGCGACGCGTTCGGCTGCAGGGTGTTGATCGTGCCCGGGTGCGCCGTCTCGTGCGCCTCGATCTTGCCGCTCTGGGTGCGGATGTAGTCGAGTTCGTCTAGACCATCAAGCAACATCTTCTGGCTGAAGAGGTCAATCGGGAATGCGTGCGTTGCGCCGTCGGGCGTCGTCATAGTTGCGGCGGCAAGGTTGATCGTGACCGTTGCGGCGAGGTCTTCTTTGGCGATCTGCATCAGCGTCGCGTGGAGTGGTGCCGGCAGCACGATCGGCAGAATGCCGTTCTTCAGCGCGTTCGACTTGAAGATGTCGGCGAAGCTCGTGGCGAGGATCGCCTTGATGCCGAAGGCACCGAGGGCCCATGGCGCATGCTCGCGGCTGGAGCCGGTGCCGAAGTTGTCGCCCGCAACGAGGATGCCGTGGCCGGCGTAGCGCGGCTCATCAATCACGAACGGTGGGTTCTTCTTGGTGCCATCGGCCTCAAAGCGCCAATCGTGGAAGAGGGCATCGGCGAGGCCCGCCTTGTCGATGACCTTCAGGTAGCGGGCAGGGACGATCTGGTCGGTGTCGACGTTCTCGGCGGGGAGTGGTACGAGCCCCGTGGTGAAGGTGCCGACCTTTGGTGCGGCCATCAGCGGCTCATCCCTGGAAGCGTGCGTGGATCGGCGATCACGCCGGTGAGCGCGGTGGCGGCGGCGGTGAGCGGCGAGGCCAAGAAGGTGCGGCCCCCCTTCCCCTGACGCCCCTCAAAGTTGCGATTCGAGGTGCTGATCGCGTACTCGCCTGGGGCGAGCTGATCGCCATTCATGGCGATGCACATCGAGCAGCCCGCCTCGCGCCAATCGGCACCGGCGTCGCGGAAGATTTTGTCGAGCCCTTCGCGTTCGGCCTGTCGCTTCACGTCGGCCGAACCAGGGACCACCATGACACGCACACCCTTTGCAACCGTCTGGCCCTTCAACACATTCGCGGCGAGGCGCAGGTCGCTGATGCGACCGTTGGTGCAGCTTCCAATAAAGACGGTGTTGACCGGTCGACCAATGATGCTGTCGCCCGCACGTAGATCCATGTACTCCAGCGCGCGGGTGAGTGCGCGCGCGGCGGCAGGGTCAGACTCATTCGCTGGATCCGGAATCGTTCCGCTAATCGGCAGGCCCATCCCTGGGTTCGTGCCGTAGGTGACCATCGGTTCCAACGTGTTTGCATCAATGACGATCTCTTTGTCGTACGTTGCACCTTCATCACTGGTGAGCGTTCGCCAGCGCGCGACGGCGGCATCCCAATCGGCACCCTGTGGCGCATGTGGTCGACCCTTCAAGTAGGCGAAGGTCGTTTCGTCGGGGGCAACGAGTCCGGCGCGCGCGCCACCCTCGATGCTCATGTTGCAGATCGTCATGCGCTCTTCCATTGAGAGTGCGCGAATCGCCGAGCCCGCGTATTCAAAGACGTGACCGGTGCCGCCACCAACGCCGATGCGTGCGATCAGCGCGAGGATGATGTCCTTTGCGGAGACGCCTGGGCGAAGGGTTCCGTCAACGCGCACCAGATAGGTCTTCGGCTTGCGCTGCAGCAGGCACTGGGTGGCAAGGACCATCTCGACTTCGCTGGTGCCGATGCCGAACGCCAGCGCGCCGAAGGCGCCGTGCGTTGCCGTGTGTGAGTCGCCGCAGACGATGGTCGCGCCAGGCTGGGTGAGGCCGAGCTCTGGCCCAATGACGTGCACGATCCCCTGGTTCGGCGACTCCCAGCCGTGGAGTGGGACGCCGAACTCGGCGCAGTTCGCCTCGAGCTGCTTCACCTGGGCGGCGGCCATCTCATCGGCGATCGGCAGGTTGCGTGGCGTGGTTGGAATGGAGTGGTCGGCGGTCGCCACCGTGCGGTCAGGGCGGCGAACCTTCAGTCCGCGGCTGCGGAGACCGGTGAAGGCCTGAGGGCTGGTGACCTCGTGCACGAGGTGCAGGTCGATCGCGAGGATGGCGGGCGCCCCCTCCTGCTGATCGACAACGTGCTCGTTCCAGATCTTTTCAATGATGGTCTTCGGCATAGAGCGAGCCTACCAGAGGGCGAAACTCACCCGAGGCCGCTGAGCCACCACTTCAACACCAGGTGGATGCGCGCCGACCAGGCCCGTTCACTGTGGTCGTGCCCTGGGAAGGGGGTCGTTTGCACGTCGGCGCCGAACTGCCAACCGCGCGCTGCAAGGTCCGCATCGAAGCGCGCCTGATACGGGGCATAGGCGGCATCAAGCGTCTGGTCGCCGTAATCCATCCAGATGCGATGGCGTCCTGGTGGTGGGAGCAGATCGGCAAGCCCCGCCCCCATCAGGCCATCGCCAAGCGGCAGGTGCGTTGAGAGAGCGAGCGCCGATCCCCAGGTTTCTGGGTGTCGCGCCAGCGCATAGAGCGAGGCGAGGGCGCCCATCGACGAACCGCAGACAGCGGTGCGCTCGCGCGATGCGGTGATGCCGAACGTTTCACGCGCCCACGGCACCACCTTCGCCGCGAGCACCTCTTGGTACTCATCGCCGCGGAGCGTGTGATCGTTGATCGCCCATGAGACGGTCGGCCCGCCGATCTCATCCCAGATTTGTGGGTAGCGCTCCATCACCGCTTGCGGGGCGAGCTCCTGAAAGCGGCGGCTCTCATCGGGAACCCACACCGCCACGATCAGTGGCTGCAGTTCGGGGTGCGCTGGTGCAATCTCGCGTTCAACCGCTTCGACGACGCCCCAGGTCACACCAACCGTGGCGGTTTCCGCATTGAACACATTCTTGCCGTCGTGCATGACTAAGAGCGGCGTCGTTGGCGAGAGGGTGGGGGGAGCCCAGACCTCAATCGCGTGCCGCCCAATCTGATGATGGGTGATCTTCATGGCGCGAGACTAGCGCGCGGCGTGGGATACTGCCGCCATGAACGCGAAGGTTTTTGGTCCACTCTTCTCGCGCGTCGGGATCCTCCCCGCGGTCGCCGCACAGGATGCTGCGGTCTTGTCGGCATGGGCCGATGCCGCCGTTGACGCGGGTGTGCCAGCGCTTGAACTCTTCCTGCGTGGGGAAGGGGCCGAAGCCGCGGTAACCGCCGCGATCACCTCACTGCGCTCCTCCCATCCAACACTCGCGATTGGCGCGGGGAGCGTCTACGACGCGGCAACGGCGAAGCGCATGATCGATGCGGGCGCACAGTTCCTCGTCTCACCAATCACTGATCCAGCCACCGGCGCTGCCGCAACCGCCGCCGGCATTGATTGGCTCCCTGGCGCGTTCACACCAACCGAGATCAGCCTCGCTGAACGATCGGGCGCGACGTACGTGAAGCTCTTCCCCGCGGCGGCGATCAACGCTCCAGCGTTCATTCGCGCAACGTTGGCACCGAGCCCAACCAGCAAGATCGTGCCCACGAACGTTGGCCTCGACGAGATCGCTGCACTTGTGGCCGCTGGCGCGGCAGGCTTCGGCGTTGGGCCGAAGCTCTTGGACGGCGCCGACCCTCGGAGCGCCACGGCGATCGCCGCCCGGCTGCGCGCCGCTCGCGAGGCTGCCGGACACCCCGCGTGAGCGTCGACAACAGCGCCCTCCCAACCTACGACCGCAGCGACGGAACACTTCCCGCAAGCGTTGACCTCGTCGTCATTGGCGCAGGTGTCGCTGGTGCAGCCACCGCCTACTTTGCGGCGCGCGCCGGACTCCAGGTACTGGTCATTGAACGTCGCAGCAGCATCGCCTCACTGACCACTGCCGCTGCGACCGGCGCGTTTCGTTTGCAGCACGACAACGCCGATGAGCTTGCGCTCGTGCAAGAGGGCCTGCCGCTCTATTTGAACTTTGCCGAGGAGTCGGGTCTCACGGGATGGAATCTCGACATTCGTCAGCAGGGGTATCTCTTCTGCAGCCGCACCGAGGTGAGTGCTGCGAAGGGTCGTGATCTGGTCGCGCTGCAGCGAACGTTCGGCCTCACCGACGTGGAACTGTTGAGCGGTGACGAGGCGCGTGCGCGTTGGACATATCTCTCTCCTGAGATTCGACAGGTACGCTTCCGCGCCGGCGACGGCTTCATTGATCAGGTCGCACTCACGAACGGCTATGCCACGGCGTCGTCACGCGCGGCACACATCAGTGGCGCGAGTGGTTCAGGTCATGCCACTTATGCACTGGAGACAACGGTCACCGGATTCGTTCGTGATGCGAGCGGCGGCGCTACGGGGGTAACGACAAACCGTGGGGTGGTGCATGCGCCGCACACGGTGATCGCCGCCGGTCCGTGGAGTGGTGTTATCGCCAAGCTCGCCGCTCTCGATCTAGCGATCGCACCAACGATTCGCCAA
>QWRK01000014.1 GCA_003670455.1 Candidatus Aquidulcis sp.
GCGAGTGGCTCAACGCCGTGGTCGGCGAGAAGCGGCGGCGAGTGTGGATCAAGGCTTGAGGCGGCCTCACCGTCACTTCGCTGTGCAACGAGCGCCACGCGTCCGAAGGCGCGAACATCCCGGAAGCGCAGTTCACGACCGCCGTCCAACGTGAGCGAGAGGCGCACATAGGGATCGGTCGCCCCGCCCGCTGGTAGCACCAGCAGCTGCCCCGTCATGCGCAAGTGCACGAGGAGCAGGATCCCGCCGGAGAGCTCCACGATGATCCACTTCGCACGGCGACGCGTACCGAGGATGCGTCGGCCACGAACCGCCTCCGTGAACGAGGGGGCATCGGGGGTTGCAAGATTGCGCTCGCGATAGACGTTGGCGCCCGTAATCGTCGCGCCACTGACGAGTCGCGCAAGATCGCGGACGACCGTCTCCACCTCTGGCAGCTCAGGCACGGGCGGACCACGGCTTCATCTCGTCCCATCGCGGGCCACTCTTCACCTCAACGGTGAGTGGCACATCTAGCGCAAGCGCACCCTCCATCGTGTCAACGAGAATTGGCACGAGACGATCAATCTCACCATTGGGGACCTCTAGGAGCAGTTCGTCGTGCACCTGCAACACGAGTCGCGCCTTGAGGCCCGCCTCTGCAAGTCGTGGCGCTAGGCGAATCATGGCGATCTTGATTACATCGGCTGCTGTTCCTTGAATGGGATGGTTGATGGCTGCGCGCTCCCCTGCTGCGCGAAGCGCAGGGTTCCCCGCTCGGAGTTCAGGGATTGGTCGCCGACGCCCGAGCTGCGTCGTGACGGAGCCATTCGTTCGTGCCTCCTCCTTGATCGTGTCGATGTAGCGACGGATCCCCGGATAGCGCTCAAAGTAGCCGGCGATGAACGACTTCGCGGCATCGCGAGAGATGCCGGCGCGCGTGGCTAAACCGAAGTCGCCCATGCCGTAGGCGATGCCGAAGTTGACCATCTTCGCCATGGCGCGCTCATCGGCGTCCACGTCGGCGGCTGGCTTACCGAGCACGCGGGCGGCGGTCGCACGGTGAATATCCTCTCCGGCGGCGAAGGCGGCGATCAGGTGCTCGTCGCGGGTGACGTGCGCCAAGATGCGCAGCTCGATCTGGCTATAGTCCGCCGCCACCAGGGTGTTCCCCTTCTCGGCAATGAAGGTGTTGCGGATCTTGCGGCCGAGGGCGGTGCGAATTGGGATGTTCTGCAGGTTTGGATCGGTGGAGCTGAGTCGCCCCGTTGCCGCCACCGCCTGCTGGAAGGTGGTGTGCACACGGCCGTCACCCTCAACGAGCTTCGGCAGCGCCTCGACGTAGGTGCTCTGCAGCTTTGACACGGTGCGCCACTCCATGGCGATCCCAACGATCGGATGCTCCCCCTGGATCTCCTCCAGCACGCTTGCATCGGTCGACCAGGCACCCGTCTTTGTCTTCTTCCCCTTCGGCAGGTTGAGCTCCACAAAGAGGAGTTCGCCGAGCTGCTTCGGCGAGCCGAGCGCGACAGGGTGACCGACGGCGCGCTCGGACTCCCGTTCTAGGCGCGCGATCTCTGCGGTGAATGCTGTGCTCAGCTCGCTCAGCGCCGATTGATCCACGGCGACCCCGGCGATCTCCATGCGCGCAAGTACCTCAACGAGGGGGAGCTCAATCTCGCGATAGAGGCGGAGGGTGCCGGCCTCGCGCAACTCTTCGGCGAGGGGGCCGCGTGACGCACGGGTCACGAGTGCAGCGAGGACCGCCTCCTGCAGCGGCTCCAGACGGTCTGGAAGATCAGCGCCCAGGCGCGCAGAGGCGACCTCCACGAGGCCAGGGTTACGCATCGTGACATTCGCAATCCAAGTGCCGAGCGCTACATCATCAATAAGGCGCGGCGAGGCATCTGGTCGAATGCTCACCATGGCGCCGATCAAGCCCTTCACACCGAGGCCAGCGATCTCGCGCTTTGAGCTCGCCAGGGATTCAAGGAGCGCATGCACCACGGCACCATCGTCGGCGGCGAGAATGGTGCCTGCGTCATCGACGATGGCGATCGCGAGTTCGGCCTCTGGACCACGTCGATCTGCCCCAACACCACCAATGGCGAGGTGCCCTTGTGACGAAAGGCCACGGAACGCGTCTCGTGCCTCGTCTGCGGCGCGTAAGACACGAATCCCCGCGGCGGCAAGCTCGCCACGCTTCACCTGTTCAATCTTGGCGTGCACGTCGGATTCATCTGTGGCGCTGCTCTCAGCCTGCGCCGATCGGCCAGCAGCGGCATTCCCCGCCGTCACCGCATCAAAGTTGAATCCAAGTTGCAGATCGCTCGAAGCGGCAACCTTCGGCGCAGCCTTTGCGGCCGGCGCAGCAGACCCTCGCAGCGCAGCCCCCGCCGCAGCGGCGCTGACCGCGGCATTAGCAGCGACACGGTCTTCGCCGGCAAGTGGTGGTAGTCGCTGTGCGAGTGCGCGGAACTCGAGATCACGGAAGAGGGCGAGCGCCGCTTCGCGGTCATACACCCCAATCTCACCACCCGTGGCTGGCAGGGCGAGTGGTGCATCGCGATCAATCGTCATCAGCCCTTGGCCGGCGAATGCCGCGTCACGGTTTGCAGCGAGCGACTCGCGGATGCGCACAGGCTCGACCTCATCCAAGCGTGCGTAGAGCTGCTCTAGCGAACCAAACGTTGCAATCAACTTTGAGGCGGTCTTCTCACCCACACCTGGAACCCCAGGAATGTTGTCGGAGCTGTCGCCCTTGAGCGACTTGAAGTCAACCATCTGCTCTGGAGTGAGGCCGTACCGCGCGAAGACTCGCTCTGGATCGTATTCAACGATCGCATCGGCTCCACCCTTGGCGGTATGCATCAGGTGCACCTTCTTGGTGACCAGCTGCAACATGTCGAGGTCGCCCGAGACGATGTGCACCTCCCAGCCGTCGCGCTCCGCCGCGGTGGCGATGGTGCCAATAACGTCATCCGCCTCGTACCCCGTTGCCTCAAGGAGTGGGAGGCCAAGCGCCGCGACCAGGTCGCGGACGATCGGCACCTGGGAGCGAAGCTCGTCGGGCATCGACGGGCGCTGCGCCTTGTATGCGGGGAATCGCTCGTGCCGATAGGTCGTACCCGGGGCATCAAAGGCCACGATGGCGCGCTCGGGATCGACGTCGGTCATCGTGCGCAGCAGGATGCTGGTGAACCCATACGCCGCATTGGTCAGCTGGCCGCGGCTATTCGTGAGCGGCGGCAGCGCATGGAAGGCGCGGTAGATCAGCCCATAGGCATCAACGAGGAGGAGTCGGCGCTTGGTTGGCATACCGCGAGGGTACCGCAGGAGTGCAGAGCCCTTCGGCTAGGCGCGACGCCTCCGAACACTCACGAACACCACCACAAGGCTCCCCGTCAGCAGAAGCAGTGCAGCCCCAGAGGCGATGGTGGCGCCATCAAGCGTCCCAGACTCAAGGAGTACACCGGTCGTTCCATCCGCCTTCACATCCATTGAGGCTTCGGGGGCCAGGCTCGATGCAAGGGGGTCGGCGCCGGCCTCCATGCGCGCGGCGCTCTCGGTGCCGCCCGCCAACTGGCCAGCGACGCCCCCGAGAAGGAGTGCTACAGAGAGTGCGGCACCCGCGAGGGCACCACGTGGCGCGGCGCTCACCCAACCGAAGAGGGCGGAGCGCCAGCCACTCGCAGCACGCTGGGCCCGAGCCTCGGCGATCTGTGCGATCTCGCTGCGCAGGGCGGGGCTAGCAAAAGGGTCACGGGCGCGGCGGGGCTCACTGGCGCGATAGGCGCTCAGCGGATCGTGCTCAGGGGAGCCGGCGGCGTTACTCATCTCGCTCTCCCAACGATAACGGTGCGCCAGCGGTTCCCGGCCGCAGGTCGGCGAGGAGGCGGCGCAGCTCTTCACGCCCTCGGCTGATGCGGCTCTTGATGGTTCCCACCGATACCCCCGTCAGCTCAGCGATCTCCGCATAGTCGTAGCCATCGACGTCGTAGAGGAGGATTGCCCGGCGTCGCTCCTCTGGGATCGCCCCGAGGGCGGAGGCCAGGGCGGCGGCAAGCTCGTTCGCCTCAGCGCGCTGCGCCGGATCGGATGCCGCCCCCGCCTGCGGCTCTGCCGCAACGCGCTCACGGTGCGCACCCTCCCCCGCCTCCTCGTGCGTTTCGCTCGCGAACGGGAGTGTCGGGTGCCGGCGCTCACGCCGCATCAGATCGCGCGCGGCGTTCTCCACGATCCGCACGAACCATCCCCGAAGGTTGGTCGGCGCGACCCGGTCAAGGGAGCGGTAGGCCGAGATCAGCCCCGCCTGCAGGGCGTCGTCGGCGCTCGCCTCGCTCCCCGTGATGCGCAGCGCCATCCGCCAGGCAAGGTCGAGGTCGGGGGTGAAGAGGTCGCGGAAGGCATCTTCGGAGCCTGCCCGTGCGGCGGCGAGCAGCGCCGTACGCTCAGCCCCCTCACCTCCGCCTGGTCTGCTGCCTCGTGTCATGTGCCTAGTGTGCCGCGCCGCTAGGATCTATGGGTGCCGAAGTGGCGAAATGGCAGACGCAACCGACTCAAAATCGGTCGACTGAAAGGTCATGTGGGTTCGACTCCCACCTTCGGTACCAAAGCCACCGCCCCGCTACGATAGGGGGGCCGAAGTGGCGAAATGGCAGACGCATCCGACTTAAAATCGGCCGGTCGATGAGATCATGCGGGTTCGAGTCCCGCCTTCGGCACCAACCACATCACAAGGAGGCGACATGAGCGAGAAGGCATTCACCCCGCGCGCTGACCGCCCTACGCTCATGCGCGAACATGCCGCCGCCCGCGCGAAGCGTGCAGCAGCCACTGCCGGTTCAGCTGAGTGGCGCGCCGCAGCTGCAGAGGTCGCAGCGATTGAAGTAGAGATTGCAAAGTTTGAAGCGCTGCGCGTTCCGCCTGCCCGCGTCGCACGACCCGAGGCGAAGGGGAAGTAACTCCCGTCGGCTTAGCGGCCGAGGATCGCCCCAACAACCATCCCCACCAGGAGCGCTCCCATTGCGGGGCGCGAGGCGAGGAAGGCCGCGCCCACATGCCAGAGCGGCCAGAGTGGGTAGCCGGCGGGTGGAGCAGCTGGACGTGGCGCAGCAACAATCTTGAGTGCAGGGAGTGCAACGATTGCACCGAGTCCCGCAAGTGGCGCAACGAACCACGGGAAGATTCCGATCGCTGGAATAGCGAAGGCGGCAATACCGAGATAGCCAGCAGTGATCAACAGCGTTGTGAAGGCGCGCGCACGGCGCTCGCCGATACGCACCACGAAGGTCTTTACGCCGCGTGAGCCGTCAGCCTCGATCTTGTCGAGATGCTTGCCGAAGAGCACCGCGGTGACGAAGAGTGCCCACGGCAGCGTGGCAATCAACGCGGTCGCATCAAGTGTGCCTGTCGCGGCCAGGTAAGTTCCCCCACCCATCAATGGACCCCACACGATGAAGGCGGAGAGCTCACCGAGGCCGCGGCGCTTGAAGCGTAGTGGTGGATCTGTGTAGCCCCACGAGAGGATTAGTCCAGCAATCGCGAACGCGCCAAGAAGTGGCTCGCCACGAATCACCATCGTGAAGCCACCGAAGATTGCGGCGAGGGCCGTCAGCACGCCGATGGTGATGAGCAAGGTTCGGCTCGACATCGCACCTGATGCGATCGGGTGTGGCGAATAGTCGGCGCGCGGGTAGCCGGGTCGATCGAGGCCATCGTGATAATCGCGCCAGTCGTTCGCCAGGTTGTTTGCCGCATGGGCGAGGTTTGCGCCGAAGAAGGCGGCGAAGCCGAGAAGGATGCCGCTGACGGCGTTGCCGCCGAACGTGGCATCACTGATATTGCCGCTCCACCAAGCGAAGAGGAGGCCTTGCCCCGAGCCGAGAATCGTTAGTGGGAGCACCGAGGCGCGCGTAAGGAGTAGCGCGCGGGCAACCACGGACATCGTGCGCCAATCAACGCCCTCAGGGGCGGACTGGCGGGTCAGGACGGAGACGTAATCCTTGCTGCTCATGTGGCTATTCTCCCCTCTTCGACAGAAACCTGCAGGGCTGGTTCTTCCTCAGGTTGCAGGCGAGATCAGCTCCAACTCAATCCCGTCGCCACCCACGCGGTCACGCAGGATCGCCGGAAGCCCGGCGTCCCAGGCAACGCCGCTGCGCTGCTCCATCGGCAAGAGCTGCGCGCCACCCGCCTGAGGGATGTGCACCACCACACGGGTCGCCCCTGGCCTTGACCGCAACTCCCCCTTCACAATCTCCATGGCGCGGATCGTCTCCTCAACGGATTGGCGCGCCTTGAACTTGATATGCAGCACCGCATCTGCGGGAATCTCTACCGGATCCGGATTCGACATCGCGCCAACCAGCGGTTCGGCGGGAGGCGGCTCGGCGGGCGCGGCGGCATCAAATTCGACCGGTGCGCGCTCTGGCATGAGCGGTGCGCTCGTCTCCATCCCTTCAGGAACCATGCCCGCTGGAATCCCACCATTAGGGAGCGGGGCGACTGAGCGCTTTGCGTAGCGTCGCCCCCCACTCGAAACGGTGAGCTTGGATCGGACGGCCTCCGCGCTGAGGCGCGACGCCTCCTCCCACGGGATAACCGACTCGACCAAAACCTCCCACTCCTCTCCGCGCTGCTCGGTGCGACCGGCGATGAGAATTCCTTCGCCTTCAATCCAGGAGCTCTTCGTCGATTCCCACACCTGGGGGAAGACCACGACCTCCATGCTCCCCGTGAGATCTTCCACGGTGATGATTGCCATGGAGGCACCCTTCTTAGTGACCATCTGGCGAATGCTCAAGACAATCGCGCCAAGCGTTGCCGTCTCATCGCTGTACGACTCATCACTGAAGTCACCAACAAAGGTGCCCACATACGGCTGCATCGCTGGCGCGAGCGCATTCATTGGGTGATCACTGAGATAGACGCCCATCAGCTCGCGCTCCCAGCGCAGCCGTTCGCGTGTTGAGGCCTCCGTGACGTGTGGGAGTGCGGGGATCCCCGCTCCAGCGAGCTCAGGCATTGCATCGAAGAGACCAACCTGCCCAGCCGCACGCTCGCGCTGCGCACTGGAGCCGCCGGAGATCGCGTCGTCGAGGGCGAGAAGGATCTGCGCTGGATGGCCGAAGCGGCGGAGCGCCCCAACCTTCGCCAGTGCCTCAAGGACGCGCTTGTTCGCGAGTCGCAGGTCAATTCGCTCGCAGAACTCCTGCAGCGAGGCCGCCTGCTCCCCCGCTTCACGCGCCGCAACGATCGACTCGGCGGCAGTAGCGCCGACATTCTTGATCCCCAAGAGGCCGAAGCGGATCGCCTCTCCCTCTGGCTCGAAGTCGAGATTCGAGAAGTCGACATCTGGAGGGAGTACCGGAATGCCGAGGCGGCGGCACTCTGCGATCGCCGCGGCAACCTTCTCCTCTTTGCTGCGGAAGGCGTTCAGCACGCTGGTCATGTACTCGACGGTGTAATTCGCCTTGAGATACGCAGTCTGATAGGCGATCAAGCCGTAGCAGGTGGCGTGCGCCTTATTGAACCCATATTCAGCGAACGGCTCCATGAGCTTGAAGACCTGTTCGACTGCACCACGATTGACGCCACGGGTTGCCGCCCCCTTGTAGAAGTCTGCGCGGACACTCTCCAGCACGTCTTCCTTCTTCTTTCGGATAGCCCAGCCAAGTGTGTCCGCCTCCGCACCACTGAAGCCTGCAAGCGCAACGGAGGCCGCCATTACGTCCTCTTGGAAGACGAAGATCCCATGGGTTCGCTTTAGGACTGGCTCAAGGAGTGGATGCGGATAGGTAACCGCCTCCTTTCCGTGCTTGCGACGGATGTAGGTGGGGATGCTCGCCATCGGCCCAGGACGATAGAGGGCCACCATGGCGGCAATGTCGAAGACGCTCGTCGGGCGCAACTCCTTGATGTAGCGGCGCATTCCTGGGGATTCCAGTTGGAACACGCCCGTCGTTTCGCCGGACGCCAGGAGGGCAAAGGTCTTGGCGTCATCAAGCGGAATCTTATCGAGATCAATCTCGATGCCGCGGGTCTCGCGGATGCGATCGACCGCCGTTCGGAGGATCGTCAGGTTCGCCAAGCCGAGGAAGTCAAACTTCAGCAGGCCGAGCGCCTCCACTCCGTGCATCTCGATCTGCGTCATGACTCCTTCAGAGTTCGTCGCACGCTGCAGCGCCATGATCTCAGTGAGTGGCTCGCGACTGATCACCACGCCCGCGGCGTGCGTTGAGGCGTTGCGAACTACCCCTTCAAGCTGCTCAGCGAGGCCAATCAGCTGCCCGTACTCGGTGCCATCTGCATACGCCGCAAACTCTGGGTCCTTCCGCGCCTTAGCGAGGCTGATGTCTTTCTGCGCCGGTACCGACTTCGCAATGCGGTCAACCTCGCTGTAGCTCTTCCCAAGAACGCGCCCAACGTCGCGGATCGAGGCGCGGGCCGCCATGGTGCCGAAGGTGATGATCTGTGCCACGCGGTCCTCGCCGTACTTCTGCGATACGTACCGCAGCACCTCATCGCGGCGACCATCCTCAAAGTCCACGTCAATATCGGGCATGGTGACCCGCTCGACATTGAGGAACCGTTCAAAGGGGAGTTCGTAGTGCAGCGGGTCCACTGGAGTGATTCCTAAGGTGTAGGTCACGATCGACCCTGGAGCACTCCCTCGGCAGGTTGTGGCAATCCCCTGCTCCCTTGCGAAGCGGACGAAGTCAGCCACGATCAAGAAGTAGGCCGCGTAACCCATCTTGATGATGATGCCCAGCTCATACTCCAACCGTTCGCGTGCGATATCGCTTGGGGTACCGTATCGCTGCGTCAGGCCACGCGTCGCCTCTTTGCGCAGCCAACTGTTGACGTCTTCCCCTGCGGGCACCTCAATGTTCGGTAGGCGGAGCGTGTCCAGCTCCAAATTAAAGTCCACCATCTCAGCGATGAGACGTGTGTTCTTCAGGAGCTCGGGGCGATCGGGGAAGAGCGCCGCCATCTGCTCTGGTGACTTCAGGTAGAAGTCGCCGGATCCAAACTTCATGCGACCTGGCGTCTCGAGGTTGCTCGCCGTACCGATGCAGAGAAGCACGTCATGCGCATCGCGCTGGTCGGCGCGGACGTAGTGCAGGTCATTTGTCAGCACGAGCGGCAGGCCCACTTCGGGAGCGAGGCGGAAGAGTTGCTCGTTCAGGCGACGTTGTTCGGGGAGGCCGTGATCTTGCACTTCGAGGAAGAAGCGCCCCTTCCCAAAGATTTCGCCGTACTTCCCAGCGAGGGCGCGCGCATGCTCCCAGTCATCCACCTCCAGCGCACGTGCGATCTCGCCGTTCAAGCATCCCGAGAGTCCAACAAGGCCCTCAGCGTGCCGCGCAAGATGCTCGTGATCGGTACGTGGCTTGTAGTAGAGCCCATCGAGATGTGCATCGGTCACGACGCGGCAGAGGTTGCGATAGCCCGTTCCGCTGGTCGCGAGGGCAATGAGGTGGAACGGCTGCTGGTCGGCCTTCCCCTCTTTGTCGCGCATGCCGCGGCGGGCGACGTACGTCTCGACGCCGATGATCGGCTTAATCCCAAACTGCTTTGCCGCTTGGACGAACTGGACCGAGCCGTAGAGGGCGCCGTGGTCGGTGAGGGCGATGGAATCCATCCCAAGGCGCTTCGTCTCCTCCATCAGCGCCTCCAGGTTGCTCATGCCGTCGAGCAGGCTGAACTCGCTGTGGACGTGGAGGTGCGTAAAGTCAGGCTTGGCGCTCACGTGGGGCAGTCTAGCGATCGGCGTACTATCCCCCTATGGATGAGCAGGAACGCGCACGACTACGGGCAGCCATAGAGGCCACCGAAGGGGGCGCCCCAGATCCCGCCGCAGTGGACGCGCTCATGCGCCGCATGCTGACGGAGAGTCGCACCATTGCGATCGTGGGCGCCTCCCCCCGCCCGGACCGCCCCTCCCATGGTGTCTTGCGCACGCTGGTAGCAGCCGGCTGGCAGATCCTGCCGATCAACCCTATGCCAGAGGCACTGCGCGACGGGGTCGCAGGTCTCCCCTGTTTCCCAACGCTCCGTGCCGCTGCGGATTCGCTTCCAGTTGGCGAACGGATCGATCTCGTCGATGTCTTTCGGCGCTCCGAGGAGTGCGAGGAGATTGCACGCGAGGCCGTCGCGATTGGTGCGCGCGGACTCTGGCTGCAGCTCGGCGTGATTAGCCCCGCCGCTGCGCAGATCGCCAACGAGGCATCCATGCTGTTCGTACAAGACCGTTGCCCCGCCATTGAGATGCCGCGACTCGGCATCTCTGGCCCGAACACCCGAGCCTCAGCATGACCACCAACTGGCTAGCGCTCCTACCCGCAGAGACCACAGAGCGCATGTCAAAAATCTGGATCCCCGTCGGACTACCCGGGTTCTCTGGCGCCGAGAAGGCTCGCTGGAACGCACTCCTCACCGAGCGCTTCGGCACAGATGGCTGGCGGATCTCCCACATCGTTCGCGGCAAGATTGTGCCGCGATCTGTCGCAATCCTCGAATACGAAGAGGCCTACCGACGCTACCTGCACGACCGGCCTGAGCTGGTCAACTTCTTGGTAGAGGCTTGCGGCAACGTGTACGACGACAATCCGACCAACGTCTACGACAATGATTACGAGCAGCCGCACACCACTATGAACCACTACCAAGACATTTCGGTACGCCGCGTCATTGCCGAGCTTGTCGACGATCCCGCCTGGCCAACCGTCACCGCAACGCCAGTGGAAACCGTTGAACTGCTTGACTTCGGAACGGGAGAGCGCGTAACTGCGCCGCGCGCTAGCGGCTTCCGCGGCGACGGGCTGCTGCAAATTCGCGATCCTCTCTCCCCTGGATACCTGCTCAACCCGGCGGTCGTGCCCGCGCACGATCCGGCACTGATCACCACAGTCCCTGGGCGACGCGAGTGGTATCACGACGAAGGGTGCGGCCACCTCTCGATTGAAGCGTTTTGGCAGTCGAGCAAAGTTGTAGAGGTGCGCCTAGATCGGTTCCTCGCCTCTGGCGACGACCGATCCGCGCCGCTTGCGGGGCTGTGAGAAGCATCCTCTTCGGCACCGCAAGTCGCGATCGCTATCTCGAGAGCGGCCGAACCCTCCCAGGCGGAGGGGTGTTGAACATGGCGTACCACTGGGCGGCTGCCGGCAAAGAGTTCCTCCTCCAGACGCGGATCAGCTCGAGCGACCAGGATCTATTCGTGGAGTTCCTTCAGCGCAATGGGATTCCGCATCTCCCTGCGTCGCTCGTCGCACCTGGCGAGAGCTCCTCTATTGATATCCGCATCGGAGCAGACCGCCAACCACAGATGGACAACTACGTTGATGGAGTGTGGGAGGTGGTGCACTGCACCACAGAAGAGCTGGCCTCGCTTGCTACCGCAACCCATTGGCATACCGTCCTCGTCGAAGGGGCTATTGACGAGTTGGAACGCCTCTCATCATCTGGGCACCTTGAACACGTGATGGTCAGTGCCGATTTTCTTGGGTTTCGCCATTACACGCCGGAGCGCTTCCGCGAGACGTTGGTGCACATCGATCTCGCCTTCATCGGCTGGCCCGGCGCACGCGAGGACGCGTCACTCGCAGAGGTGCGCCGCTTCGTTCTTGATGCTCGGAAGGTAGCCGTCGTGACCCTTGGGGCGCGGGGGGTCCTAGTCGTTGACGGTGAGAATCAAACCGAGACGTTCTATCCAACTGTGGCGGTCCCTGTGGTGGGGAGCACTATCGGGTGTGGGGATGCCTTTATCGCAGCGTTCTTGATGGCGCACCAGGCTGGCGCGTCGTTGAGTGAATCCGTCGCTGCTGGGCAGGCGGCGGGGGCTGCCGCCACGGCGTGGAGCCTCCCCCTTCCGGACGAGGCGTACGAAGGCTAGGTCAGCAGGGCGAGCAGGATTCCTGCGAGCGAGGCGACACCCACCCCGATCAAGCGACGCAATCGATTGGCGATGAGTTCCCCCTCCAGACGATCGGCAAGGTCGGGGCCGCTCCCCGGTGTGCCGCGCCAGGCCTCATAGCGCGTTGCTGCGCCGACGCGGTTCGCCCACTCCGTCCGCGCTCGGAGTAAAGGTGGGAGTCGACGTGCCAGATAGAAAAATCCCGCGATACCAATGCCGCCCACGAAGAGTCGAACAAGGTCGAGCACTTAGGCGTCCAGCAGGACCTTGAAGAGCGTTCCAAGTTGGGCTGCGTCGCCACGCCCCTTGCTCGCCTTCATCGCCTGGCCAACCAAGAAGCCCATCGCCTGCTGCTTCCCCGCCTTCCAGTCGGCGAGCGCCTGCGGGTTCGCAGCGAGCACCTCGCTCGCAAGTTTCTTCAGGGCGCCGTCATCACTAATCTGCCCAAGGCCGCGCTCAGCGATCGCCGCGCGCACATCAAAGCTGCCGCCTAAGAGCTCGGCGAAGAGTTCTTTCCCTGTCGTGCCATTGATCTCCTTACGAGAGACGGCGCCGATCAGGGCGGCGAACTGCACCGGATCTGGCTCAGCGGCCCCCTCATTGGCGGCACGGAGATACTCGCCCGTCACCCAGTTGGCGAGCGTCTTCGCATCGATGGTTGCATCGGCGGCACGCGACGCCTCAAAGAGTGCCGCGGCGCGCGGCTCACCAACGAGGACGGCCGCATCGTACTCCGAGAGCGCGAGCTGTTCCACATAGCGCGCTCGGCGTGCCGATGGGATCTCAGGGATGCTCGCAACGATGCCCGCCAACCAGGCTGGATCAATGGCGAGTGGCGGCAGGTCGGGTTCAGGGAAGTAGCGGTAGTCGTGCGAGTTCTCCTTCGCACGCATCGTATAGGTGGTTTCGCTCGACTCATCCCAACCGCGTGTCTCTTGGGTGATCGTGCCACCCGACTCAAGGACTTCGGCCTGCCGCGCAATCTCAAAGGCGATTGCCTTCTCCACCGAGCGGAAGGAGTTCATGTTTTTTACTTCCGTACGCGTGCCAAACGGTGCATCCTCACTCGGGCGAATCGAGACATTCGCCTCAACGCGCATCTGCCCGTTCTCCATCTCGGCATCGGCGGCCCCGATCGTGCGGAGCAGAAGTCGGAGCTCTTCGGCGTAGCGGCGGGCCGTCTCCGCATCACGAATGTCTGGTTCGGTCACGATCTCAAGAAGCGCAACACCGGAACGGTTGTAGTCAATGAGGCTAGAGCGCTTCCCATCACTTCCCTTCTCGTGCCGAAGGCGCGCCGTATCCTCTTCGAGGTGCGCGCGGCGAATGCGCACGCGGCTCGTTCCGGCGCTCGTGGTTACCTCAATGGTGCCGTGCTCAGCGAGCGGGAAGTCAAGCTGGCTGATCTGGTATCCCTTCGGGAGGTCTGGATAGAAGTAGTTCTTGCGATCCCAGATCGTGGTCGCCGGCGCGGCGGCACCGATCGCGGCACCAACGGCAAGCACCTTCTCAATGGCGGCCTTGTTCGGCACAGGGAGTGCGCCCGGTAGACCAAGGCAGGTTGGGCAGGTCTTGCTGTTTGGGAGGTCACCCTCGGCTGGAATTGCGCACGGGCAGAACATCTTTGTCACCGTGCGGAGCTGCACATGCACCTCGATGCCGATCACCGCATGCCAGGTCATGCCGCCACCTCGCGTGCCTTGGCCACAAAGCGGCCGATGCGGACAAGCGCTTCGCGTAGGTTCTCTTCCGAGGTGGCGTAGCAGATGCGCACATGCCCAACACCACTGGCCCCAAACGAAGAGCCTGGGATCACGGCAACGCGCTCTTCCGTGAGGAGGCGCTCGGCGAAGACCTCATCGGTGAGGCCGGTTGAGCGAATGTCAGGGAAGGCGTAGAAGGCGCCCTGCGGCGCACCGGTTGGCAGGTTGAGGGCGGCGAGACCATCGAGCACGATGGTGCGACGGCGCGCGTAGGCGGCGCGCATCTCTTCGAGCGCAGGTTCGCCGTTGGTCAGCGCCTCGAGGGCAGCATCCTGCGCAATCGTTGGGGCGCTCATGATCGCGTACTGGTGAATCTTGACCAGACCCGCAACGATCTCCTTTGGCGCACAAAGGAAACCGACGCGCCACCCGGTCATGGCGTAGGACTTCGAGAAGCCGCCGATCAGGATGGTGCGCTCGCGCATTCCTGGATAGGCCGACATCGCGCGGTGCGCCGGCCCCTCGTAGACGAGTCGGTCATAAATCTCATCGCTAATCACCACCAGGTCCCGTGCCACCGCGATCTTGGCGAGCGCCTCGCGGGTCGGTTCGTCGAGGGTGGCCCCCGTTGGATTTGCTGGGTAGCCAAGGAAGAGCGCCTTCGCGCCGGCCGCCGCCCCATCAACGGCCTCAGCGTGGAGGCGCCAGTTATCGCTCGCGCTTGTCGGCACAGGAACAGCGGTGCCACCCGCAAAGACGACCGCAGGGAGATAGGCAACGTACGACGGCTCTGGCAGCACGATGCGGTCGCCCGCACCGATGGTGCCGCGCACGGCAAGGTCGACCGCCTCAGAGGCGCCGATCGTGACGATGATCTCGCTCTCGGGATCGTAGGAGACGCCTGAGCGCTCCTGGATCTTCGCGGCAATGGCGCGGCGCAACTCAATGGTTCCGTAGTTGGAGGTGTAGTGCGTGCGCCCAGCGCGCAGGCTCGTGACCGCCGCCTCAACGATGTGTGCTGGCGTGTCAAAGTCGGGCTCCCCTACTCCGAGGCTGATCACGTCGCTCATCGTTGCCGCGATGTCAAAGAAGCGTCGGATGCCAGAGGGCGGCACCGCGTGGACACGATCGGCAAGTGCGCGCTTAGCAAAGTCGCTCACGCTGCACCTCCACCGAGTTTCGCCAAGTCATGCGGCGCCACTGCGCGCCATGCTGCCGTTGCGGTGAGTGCCTCGTAGCCAGCTGAAATGCTGAGCAGTTCAGCTTCTGACCATGGCTTGCCGATCAGCTGCAGGCCCACCGGAAGGTTCTCAGAGAGGCCGCACGGAATGCTCACCCCTGGGAGGCCCGCCATGTTTGCTGGCAGGGTGCAGGCATCGGCGAGATACATGGAGACGGGGTCGCTCATCTTTGCGCCGAACTTCCAGGCAACCTGCGGGCTTGTCGGCGCAACGATGGCGTCGAAGCCCGCCGCCCAGATGCGATCAAAGTCGCGCGCGATCAACGTGCGCACCTTCTGTGCCTTCACGTAATACGCGTCGTAGTAGCCGGCAGAGAGTGCGTAGGTGCCAAGCATGATGCGGCGGCGCACCTCTGGGCCGAAGCCGCGGCCGCGCGTCTCGAGATACCCGTTGAGCAAATCTCCGCCGCCGTGCTTTGATGCGCCGTAGCGAATGCCGTCGTAGCGAGCGAGGTTCGCCGAGGCTTCTGCTGGTGCAACGATGTAGTAGGTCGCGAGCGCATGCTCGGTCGTTGGGAGGCTCACCTCTTCCACGATGCCGCCCGCAGCCTCAAGTGCCGCAACCGCATCACGAACAGCTCGCTCTACGCCAGCCTCCATTCCAGCAACGAAGTACTCCTTCGGCAGGGCGAACCGCTTGCCGCGAATGGCAGAGGCCGCGGCATCGCCGCTCGGAAGGTTTAGCAGCGCCGCATCGATGGGACTGCGCGAGCTGGTGGCGTCATGCGCGTCAGCACCCGCAATGGCATGGAGCAAGAGTGCTGCGTCCTGCGCCGTGCGAGCAAATGGTCCGACCTGATCAAGCGACGAAGCGAAGGCAACGATGCCGTAGCGCGAGACGCGACCATAGGTCGGCTTCATGCCAACGATGCCAGTGAGGCTCGCTGGCTGACGGATGGAGCCGCCCGTATCGGTACCGATGGAGAGTGGCGCATGAAATGCAGCCACAGCGGCTGAAGAGCCACCCGATGATCCACCAGGGACTCGGTCAGTCGCCCACGGGTTCACCGTCTTCTTATACGCCGAGAACTCCGTGGATGAGCCCATGGCGAACTCGTCCATGTTGGTCTTGCCAAGAATGACTGCACCCGCCTCTTTCAACCGTGCAGCGATGGTGGCGTCATACGGGCTGATGTATCCCTCAAGGATTCGCGAGCCCGCTGTTGTGGGTGTCCCAGTGAGGTTGACGAGATCCTTCAGCGCGACGGGGACACCGAGGAGTGGCGGGAGTTCGTTAAGCGCTGCGGTTCCGGCGGCGCGCGCGGTCGCATAGCGCGCATCGGCGCGATCGGCCTCAGCGCGCGCCTCTTCGTGGCGAAGGTGCAGCCACGCGCCAAGAACACCATCTTCGCGTTCAATGGCGGCGAAGAGTTCGTCGGTGACGGCACGCGAGGTTGCGGCGCCCGACTGGAACGCCGCGCGCAGCTCTGCCGCGGTTGCGCGGCGGAGGCTCTCCCCGCTCATCCGTCGGCCTCCTCAGAGAGGATCGCCTGCACGCGCACAAAGTCGCCGCTTCGAGCCGGAGCGTTCTGGAGGGCATCGTCAACTGCGAGGGATGGCTCAGCGGTGTCCTCGCGCAGCGGCATTGCCTGGACGATCGTCTGTGCGCTCGGTGGCACGCTTGAGGTGTCCACGTCGGCGAGGTGGGCCCACTGCTCAAGGATGAGGTTCAGGTCGCCCTGGAGCTTCCCCAGCTCGTCGCTGGTGAGCCCGAGGCGGGCAAGTGCTGCGACGCGTTCTACCTCGGCACGGGTCAGGTCACTCATGCGGGAATCCTACCCGCCCGACGGCTCAACCCCCCAGGAGCGCGACGAAGCCCGCCTCATCAACGATCGTGATGCCCAGCTTCTCGGCGGCGGCCCGCTTGGAGCCCGCCTTCTCCCCCGCAACGAGCAGCGTCGTCTTTGCGGTCACGGCGTCGGCGACCGTGCCCCCCGCCGCAGTGATGCGATCCTGCGCCTCACGTCGGCTCCAGCCCGTTGCTGTGAGCGTTCCCGTCACCACCACCACCTGCCCTGCGAGCGGACCACCCGTCACAGCCGACGTGGCCGCAGCGGGGACGGCAATGAGCCCGGCGTCAAACAGGTCTTCGAGTGATTCGCCCGCCAAACCGGTGGCGAACGCGGAGACGATGCTCTCCGCCACCACCGCCCCGACCCCTGCGATAGCGGTGAACTCCTCGGCAGTCATTGAGCGCAGCGTGGCGAGCACGGTACGGCCCCACGCTGCTCCACTGGTCGGAGGAACGCGGCGCTGCAACTCCGCTGCAAGATCTTTCGCAGTCGCCTCGCCAACATGCCGAATGCCGAGCGCAACCAGAACGCGCCATAGCTCACGGCTTCGTCGCGCCTCGATCATGCCGAGCACATTGCTGATGCGATTCGGACCCTCGCGACGAGCTCCGTCACTCAGGCTCCCCATGCGATCGAGACCGTCGAGCTGCTCAGCGGTCAGGCGATAGAGATCGCCGAGACGGCGCACCACGCCACGTTCAACGAGCTGCGCAAGCAGCTTCTCGCCCACGCCCTCAAGGTCGAGCGCCCCACGGCCAACGGCGTATCGCAGCGTTTCAAAGTTCTGCGCCGGGCAGGCGCGATTTGGGCAGCGATGGCGCACCTCGTCGCGTACCACTGCTGCGCTGCAGGAGGGGCATTTGGTTGGCATGGTGAACTCGGGTAGCGGCGAGGTGCGGCGCTCCGCAAGTCCGCGTACCACCTCAGGGATCACATCGCCCGCCTTCTGCAGTACGACGATGTCTCCCACGCGCACGTCCTTGCGGCGAATCTCATCGATGTTGTGCAGCGTGGCACGGCGCACTGTTGAGCCAGCAACCAGCACTGGCTCCATCTCCGCCACCGGAGTCAGATATCCGGTGCGACCCACCTCGACGCTAATGCCGAGGAGTTTCGTCGTCACCTGCTCAGGGGGGAACTTGTAGGCGATCGCCCACTTTGGTGAGCGCGCGATGTAGCCGAGCTGCTCCTGATCGGCGACCGCATCGACCTTCAGCACCGCACCATCGGTCTCGTATTCCAAGGTGCGACGCTTCTCGGCCCACTCAGCAAGGAACGAGGCGGCACTTGTACCGCTCAATCCTGCACGGGCGTTCTGCTCGGTAGG
>QWRK01000015.1 GCA_003670455.1 Candidatus Aquidulcis sp.
GGCCGATGGTGGCGCCGCCACCGTCGGAGAGGTCGAGGCCGGCGGGGAGCTTGGCGGCATCGCCAGGCACGGTGCCGCCCCCAGCAAGCGCGGCGTGCAGGCCGCGGCGCACGAGGTCGGTCAGGCGGTCGGCAATGATGCGGGGATCGCGGCCGCGCGCCTCGAACTCGGCGAGGATCGCGAGCCCGGCGGGAGCGTCGGCGTCGAGGATGGCGCAGGCGAGGCGCTCAATGCGATCGGCGCCTGGGAGGCCGAGGAGCTCTTCGACGTCAGCCGCCTTGAGCGGGTCGACCCCTGAGGAGAGGAGCTGGTCGAGCATCGACTCGGCGTCGCGCATGCCGCCGTCGGCGAGACGGGCGAGGAGCTCAATGGCGGCCGGCTCGGCGACCCGCTTCTCCGTCTCGAGGATGGCTTGGAGCTTGGCGGCGATCTCGGCGCGGGCGATCGGGCGGAAGTCGAAGCGCTGCAGGCGCGAGAGGACGGCCGGGCGGATCTTGGATGGGTCGGTCGTACAGAAGATGAAGACGATCCCTGGTGGCGGCTCCTCGAGCCACTTCAGGAGGGCGTCCCAGGCGTCATTCGTGAAGCGGTGCACCTCGTCGAGGATGAGGACCTTGCGCTTCAGGTCGGTTGGCGGGTTCGTAATAAGGGGGATCAGGTCCTCGCGCACGTCGTCGATGCGGTTGGAGGTGGCGGCGTTGGATTCGACCACGTCGAAGGTGGCGCCTTCTGTAATGGCGATGCAAGAGCGGCAGGTGCCGCAGGGTTCGCCCTCGGCGGGGGCGAGGCAGTTGAGCGCCTTGGCAACGATGCGGGCGGTTGAGGTCTTGCCGGTGCCGCGTGGGCCAACAAAGAGGAGGCCGTGTCCGAGTCGGCCGTCGGCGACGGCGCGGCGCAGGGTCTTGGCGATGGGGTCTTGGCCGCGCAGCTCACCGAAGGTGGTGGCACGGTAGCGGCGATAGATAGCCAGCTGCTCCGTCATGCTCCCCTCCCTTCCTATCGTTCGCCTCATGGCACTGCAAGTGCCGCCGGCCGAGCCATCCGCTGCGCCCGCCGCGATCCGCTTAGCGCTGCTTCCTTCCGGATCTGACGCGGTTCACAGAGCGTCGTCGCGCGGAGTCCGACCGACGGCACGGCGATCATAGACGACCCGACCCACTCCGATCGCGCAACGGTCACCCCCGCCACTGGTCAGACGAGGCACCCTACGTGCAACGCCTATTTGGGCGATCGAGAGCGGATTGGAGCGCGATTATGGGGCACACCGTTGACCTTCATGCCTACGGAGTGACAGCGGAGCGCGGCTTCCTCCCCATCGCTGATCCCAGCAGCGCCATCCCACTCGCCAATGCGGAGTGGCACGAGACGGCGCGCAATCTGCCGAGCCTGATTCCCACCGGCCGCATTCGCGAGATCATCGAATCACTCCCACCGTTCCGCGCCGATCTGCTGAATACCGAAGAGGATCTTGAAGCGGCGATGCGCACGCTCAGCTATCTCGGCCAGGCCTATGTGTGGGGTCAGCCAGAGGCGCCGACCGCCCTCCCCGCCGGACTCGCCGTGCCGTGGCATGAGGTCGCTTCGGCGATCGGCCGCGAGCCGATCCTCTCGTACGCCAGCTACGCGCTCTGGAATTGGCGCCGCATTGATGAGGATGGCCCGATTGCGCTCGGCAACATCGCGCTGCTGCAGCACTTCTTGGGCGGGCTCGATGAGGCCTGGTTCATTCTGATTCACGTCGACATTGAGCGACGTGCCGGCGCGGCGCTCGCCGCGGGCGCACGCGCGCAAACGGCGATCTCTGCGGGCGACGATGCCAGCGCCACCGTTGCGCTGAGCGACCTTGGTGATGCGCTCGACGGCATTCTCGCCACGATGCAGCGGATGCCAGAGTCGTGCGACCCGTATGTCTACTACCACCGCGTGCGTCCGTACATCTTCGGCTGGCATAACAACCCTGCCCTGCCAGGTGGGCTGGTCTACGAAGGGGTCACCGCCTATGCCGGCAAGCCGCAGTCGTTCCGCGGCGAAACGGGCGCGCAGAGCACCATCGTGCCCTGCCTCGATGCCGTGCTCGGTGTGGAGCATGCGCCCGACGAGCTGCGCACCTACCTGATGCAGATGCGTCGCTATATGCCAACCAAGCATGTCGGACTACTCGAAGCGTTCGAAGCTGGCCCAACCGCGCTCAGCCGCGTCGTTGCACTCGGTAAGAACGCGCCGGCCGGGCTCGTAGCGGCGCGCAATCGTGCCGTCGATGTGCTGCGCGCCTTCCGTGCGCTGCATCTTGAGTACGCCGCGACGTACATCAATCGCCAGGCTGCGGCAGCAACGGGGAATCCAACGGATGTTGGTACGGGCGGCACGCCGTTCATGAAGTATTTGAAGAAGCACCGCGACGAGACGGAGTCTTCGCTCACCAAGAGCTAAGGCTTAGCGGCCGACCAGACTCCGCAACACGAAGCGCAGGTTCGCTGGGCGTTCCGCCATGCGACGGAGCGAGTACGGCCACCAGTCAGGGCCGTACGGCGTATAGATGCGCACGCGCCAACCGTTCGCGACGAGTCGCTCGGCAAGGTCAGAGCGCACGCCGTAGAGCAACTGAATCTCGCCGCGTGTCTGGGCGGCGGCACCGAGCTTGGAGATGATGCGATCGTCATGCGTGCCGAAGGCAATCGGCAGGTTCGTTGCGATCAGCCGTTCCGCGAGGGCGAGGTAGGCCGCATTCACCGCCTCCATATCTCCGACTCCCTCCGCACCCGGATCGTACGCGCCCTTCACGAGTCGCACGGGGATGCTTGCGGCAATCAGGCGCTCAAGGTCGGCACCCGAGCGCTGCATGTTCGCCTGCACCACCGCACCAACGGGTCGACCGGCCGCACGCGCGGCGGCAACGATCTCGTGCATTTGATCAAGGCTGTTCGGATACTCCGCATCAACGCGCACGAAGCCGTTTACGCCCTGCGCCGTTGCCAAGATGCGGTCAAGCCGCGCGGCAGCGACAGCGTTCCCCTCGGCGAGGCCGATGGCGGTGAGCTTCACGCTGACGTTTGGCTCGAGGCCGGCTGCGGCTTGTGCGGTGAGGAGCGAACTCGCATCAGCGGCATAGGCATCTGCAGGAGCGCCCGAGGAGGCCTCGCCGAGTCGGTCGAGGGTGACGGTGAAACCGCGGCGCTTCAGATCGAGTGCGACCTCAACGGCAACGGGGATGGTGTCACCCGCAACGAAGCGGCGAACAGATCGACGGCCCCACGCGGTGCGCTGTACAAGTCGGCCGAGCCCTGCTGCGCGGCTTAGTCGCAGCAGTACGGGGCGGCTTACCGCGGTGAAGAGGTTCATGACTTTACTGTTGGCGGGAGGTGAGCAAGGATGAAATCGAGCGTCTTCTCAGCGGCCTTCCGTTGGTTCTCTCGACGCTCCCACCCGTGCGCCTCGTCATCAAACCAGACCACCTCATGGAATTTCGACTCGATCTCTAACTGTCGGGCCATGATCTCGGTCATGCGCGGAACAACGCGCTTGTCTTTACGGCCGTGCAGCATGAGCAGCGGCGCCTGAATCTTCTCGGTCTCAAAAATGGGAGAGGCGCGACGGTAGAGCGGCGCCTTGCTCGGCTCATCTGGTCGGCCCATCTGTCGCTCAACATCGAGTCGACCCGGGCGATCGCCGAGTCGATAGGAGAGCGCAAGGTCTGAATCACCGTAGCGATCAATCCCGACCGACCAGAGCGCCGGCTCATCAACCAGCGCGCAAAGTGTCAAGTAGCCACCATATGAGCCGCCGATCACGCCAAAGCGACTGTCGCTCCACGGCTGCTCTGCCGCCCACCGCGCACCATCAACGAGGTCATGTACGTCACCGTGGCCCCACTCATCGTGCAGTGCAAATCGGAAGTCACGGCCGTACCCAGTTGATCCGCGGAAGTCAATCGTGAGGTACGCGTAACCCGCCTCAACGATCGAGCGCACCAGCGGATCCCAGCTGCGCAGGAACTGCCACGTCGGTCCACCGTGACCATTCACCATTGTTGGCACGCGCGCCGACGCCGAGGCGCCGCGCGGCAAGAAGAGGAGGCCCTTCAGCGGCAACCCGTCTCGCGCTGTAATGCTGACGACAATTGGCGCAGAGGGTGGTGCTGGTAAAACGAGTGGCGCTGAGTCAGTGATCCTGCGTGCTGCGCTGCGCAACGGGAGCAGCCAGATATCTTCGGGCTCCGCTTCAGACTGCCCAGTAGCAACCAGCGCGGAGCTGTCAGGGAGCCACGAGAGTGCAGACCAGTTCCCAGGGAACGCGTCAAGGCGACGGCCAATTGGATCAACGCCGTCGGCAATCTGCCGCACCTGAATAGAACAGCCGCCTGGCTCGTAGCGAAGGAACGCCACGAGCGAGCCATCTGGCGATGGCACCGGGATCTCGTCGGGTGCGTTGCTGGCGAGGACGTCGTCTGCGTCAACCGGGTCAATCTCTCGACGCACACCGATGGTGCTGATGTGCACCACGTGGAAGAAACCGCCGCGATCGTCCGCAGCAATGAGCCCATCCCCGTTCGGCATCCAACGCCCACCCGTCGCCCAGCAATCAGCGCCAGCTACAACGCGCTCGCTCTTATCGCCACTGGTGCGACTGATCGTGAGCTGCACAAGGTTGCCGTTCTCTTCATTGCGGACAGCCTCCCAGACCACTTCATCTCCACTCGGGTGCCAGTCGTAGGTGATCACATCAACGCCGCTCGGAGTGATCGCCGCTGGTAGTTGTGTCAGAGCTGTGCCTGCGGCGGGCAAGAGAACGATCTGCCCCCAACCGCGTGCACGAGAGATGACAGCAATGCGCTCACCGTCAGGACTCCAGCGCGGTTGCGAGAGGCCCGCAGCATGTTCAACCACGAGGGTGTCCCCACCACGAAGGCGAGCGATGCGAAGTGACGTGCCAGTGAGATAGGCAATCGAGCGGCCATCGGGACTCCAGGCGAGATCGGTGACCGGCTCGACTGTGCCAGTCAGTTGCTGGATCGGCCCCCCGCTCAACCGTCGGATCACGACCGAGTCGGTGCCACCCCGCTCCTCTAGCCAGGCGATCCGCCGTCCATCGGGCGAGACCCGAGGTGCGTGCGGGCGAGCGTGGGCAAAGGCGCGACTGACGAGCTCCCGGATGGCCTCCCGACGCGCAGTCTTCATGGCGGCAGTCTACCCCCGCAACCCCCCGCGCAGGAGGGATCGCATAGCGCGCATCAAGGGGGGCAGCACCCCCCAGCCCCTCTATGCTCCGCGATCAAGTGGGTTGACGATCGACGTCACCCGTGACAGTAGATAGGGGTGTGGTGGAAGCGTGCAGACCTCAAGCGCGGCCAGCCATCGATGCTGGGAGAGTCGCTGAGTGAAGGCGCGGCGCTGGCTCCTGGGGCGGTTTGGCGGGGCGATCGCCACGATTCTGATGGTCTTAATTCTCAACTTTGTGCTCTTCCGCCTCATGCCTGGCTCGCCCGATCGAGCCTTGGCGCGCAATCCGCGTGTCTCCGCCGCGGCGATGGAGGCTGCGCGGGTGCGCTGGGGGCTCGATAAACCAATCTTCCCCGACCAGCTCATCGCCTACGTCGGCGCAACCATCACAGGCGACTTCGGCTACTCCGTAAAATATGGCGGCCGAGAGGTGACCAGCGTCATCGGCGAGAAGATCGGGCCAACCCTGCTCATCGTTGGCCTTGGCGAACTCATCGCACTCGCGGCTGGGATCGCCCTCGGCGCATGGACCGGGTGGCGGCGTGGGAGGTTCGGCGATCGCGTCGGCACACTTGGCGCGCTGATCCTGTACTCCATGCCGTATTTCTGGACCGGCATGCTCCTCATCACGCTCTTCGCCACCACTCTCGGATGGCTGCCTACCTCTGGGATCACCACGCCCGGTGGCCCTGGTGGCATTCAGGGGGCGATTGATCTTTTGCGTCACGCGGCGCTTCCGATCGCCACCATCGCGCTGGGTCTCATCGGCCAGTACGCAATCCTCTTACGATCATCTGTCGCCGAAGCGCTGCGTGAAGGATACGTTCTGACAGCGCGCGCGAAGGGACTTCGCGATGAGCGAATCTTGCGAGGTCACATTTTGCCGAATGCACTGCTCCCTACCGTGACCCTCGCCGCGATAAACGCCGGATATGTGATTGGCGGCGCACTCACCGTTGAGATCGTCTTCTCCTGGCCTGGGCTTGGCTTGTTAACACAAGAGGCGCTGCAGTCGCGCGACTATCCGATCCTTCAAGGAGTCTTCCTTCTCTTGTCCGTCAGCGTTGTGATGACAAATCTTCTCGCTGATCTCCTCTACAGCAGGCTCGACCCTCGAGTGCGACATGGAGCAGCTCGATGAGCGGGAGCACCACCGTCACCTTGAGCACGCGGATCCGGAAGCGTGTAAGTGGCGGTAACCGAATCATGCGGATGTTGCTCCATCGCTGGGACGCTCGCGTCGCCATCATTATCCTCTCGCTGTTGACGCTCTCCGGAGTCGCGCCCGAGGCTCTTGTTGGCCCACTGCAAACCGCCACAACGGCAACAGCCGACGCACTGCTCCCGCCGAGCGGCACCCATCTCTTCGGCACCGATGATCTCGGGCGAGATCTACTGAACCTCACCGTTCACGGCGCCCGCATCAGCCTCGTCGTTGGGGCGCTCTCCGCGGCAATCACGCTCGTGATCGGTGGCGGCATCGGCATGATCGCTGGCTATCGCGGCGGTCGCGTTGATGCCCTTCTCATGCGTGTCGCCGATACGTTCCTAATCTTGCCCACATTCGTTCTTGCGTTGATCCTTGCGCCGATCCTACGCGAGCTGATCGGCGACCAGACTGAGATCTTTGGGATTCGCACCACGCTGCTCACCATTGTTGCGGTGATCGGCTTCACCAGCTGGTCGTCAACCGCACGCATCGTGCGGAGCCAAACGCTCTCCCTGCGCGAACGTACCTTCGTGGAACGCGCACGGTTAGTCGGCCTCTCTCCGATGCGGATCATCGCGCGGCACATCTTTCCGAATATTCGTACGGTGCTCCTGGCCAACGGGATCGTCGTGATTGCTGGATCGATCCTCACTGAATCAACCCTTAGCTTTATCGGGCTCGGCGATCCATTCCAGCCCTCCTGGGGGACCATTCTCGGGAACGCACAATCTGCCGCCGCGCCGAGCCTCGGCGCATGGTGGTTCATCGCCGCACCCGGCTGCGCAATCCTGATCACAGTGGTCGCTTGCACAGTCATTGGTAATGCGATTGACGAGCTCCTCGATCGCGACGTGCGGGTGCGGCGATGAGCGCGGCCGCGGGAGCCGACCACGCTCGTCAACTCCCTGAGGGTGCAGATGCCGCATCGCCGCTGCTCGAGATCAGGGGACTACGTGTCTCCTTCACGCTGAGTGACGGTCGTCGCTTAACGGCCGTTGATGGGATCAACCTCTCGGTCGCTCCGGGCGAAGCGGTCGGACTCGCGGGCGAATCGGGGTCAGGCAAGTCCACTGCGGTGGGGGCGATCATGGGTCTCCTGGCCCCGAACGGACGCATTGACGCGGGGAGTATCCGCTACCGCGGCCTCGACCTCGCGGCGAAAGGTGCCCCTCTCCGTCGCACACGATGGCGCGAGATTGCCGTGGTTTTCCAAGGGTCACTCGTTGCGCTCAACCCAGTGATCAAGGTTCGCGACCAGGTAGCGGAGGCGATTGAGCTCAGGCTTGGCGAGCCAGCCGAAGTGGCGCAGGAGAAGGCAAAACTCCTGCTTCACGATGTTGGTATTCCAGAGAAGCGCATCAACGCCTATCCCCATCAGCTCTCCGGCGGACAGCGACAACGCGCGATGCTCGCAGTCGCCCTCTCGTGCTCCCCCGCCGTGCTGATCGGCGATGAGCCGACGACGGCGCTCGATGTGATCGTGCAGGCGCAGATCCTTGAGCTGCTCGACCGTATGCGCCAAGAGTACGGGCTCGGCCTCATCCTGATTACGCACGACCTCGCCGTTATCGCCGACATGTGCGATCGCGTCGCAATCATGTACGCCGGTCGCATTGTGGAATCTGGCAGCGTCAAAGAGATCTTCTCCGCCCCTCGCCACCCCTATACACAAGCACTACTCGGCGCTGCACCAGACGCACGCGCCGGGCGCCGCACCATCAAGGTGCTGGAGGGGCATCCACCCGACCTCTCCGCGCTACCACCTGGCTGCCACTTCGCGCCGCGCTGCCCACTCGCCGACGCGCGTTGCCGCGAGGAAGATCCACCAACCATTGAATACGCCGATCAAGTGACCCTCGCCTGCCACCGCTATTCGCTCGGTGACGGCAAGCTCCCGACACCGATTGACGCGCCGTATCCAACCTTGGAGCTCGGGAAGCGATGAGCGAACAGCTACGCGCGAATACGTCAGCAAGCGCGCCGCTCTTGCGGGTGCGCGGCGTCTCCGTGACGTATGCCGCGCAGCGATCCATTGCCGACCTCCTCGCCCGCCGATCAGCGAGCGGCATCGTCGCGCTTGACAGCGTTGATCTCGATGTAAATGCTGGTGAGATCGTCGCTGTCGTTGGTGAGTCAGGGTCAGGGAAGACGACGCTCGCGCGTGTCATCGCTGGACTCATTGCTGCTGACGAAGGAGTGGTTGAGGTTGAGGGCGAAGGCCCCAACGATTGGCGTTCTGTTGGCATGGTCTTCCAGGATCCGTATGAGACGCTCGATCCGAAGCGCACGCTCGGTGAGTTTATCGCCGAGGGCCTCGAGGCACAGGGCCTGCCAATGGACCGCGTTGATACAGCACTCGAGGCGGCAGAGCTGCTCCCCGCGGCGGCATTCCGCGATCGCGTACCAGAAGAGCTTTCCGGCGGTCAGCGCCAACGTGTCGTGATCGCTGGTGCGCTCGCCCTCAATCCAAAGCTTGTGATCGCCGATGAGCCCGTCTCGATGCTTGACGTCTCCATGCGGGCACAGATCCTTGCACTCATTGAACAACTTCGTCGCGACCAGGGGATTGCATGGATCTTCATCACCCACGATCTCTCACTCGCGTGGGCAATCTCGGATCGTGTTGTTGTTCTCTACCTTGGGGCGGTAGTCGAGGAGGGCACCGCAGAGCAGGTGCTGCGCAACCCTGCCCACCCGTACACACGTGCGCTGCTTGCGGCACTCCCCTCCACCGACCCTGGCGCCGCCGGTACACACTCCCTTGCCGCAGGTGAGATTCCGCAGGGTGACACCCCCTCAGGCTGCCGCTTCCGTAACCGCTGTGCGCATGCGATTGAGGCCTGCGCCCTGACACGCCCGCCGCTCGAAGTCGCCCCTGGTGGCGGGGCTGAGCATCGAGTTGCCTGCATTCGCGCTGCGGAGCTACCCCCGCTCTCCTGAGCACGTTTCGAAGCGCGCATCAGGGTGGATCAGGCGGCAATGTGGGGTATAGGATCGCCTCCAACACGGCGAAAGGAGGATGAGTGACCGTCACAAATCGTGGCAGCGCAGCAGGTCCGGCACGGGGCGACGATCTCGCCGAAGACGCCGCGCTCGAAGCGGCGATGCCGAAGGGTCCACTCGATCCGACGCTCCCAGCTGGCGCCTATCTTGATCCGAATTGGCACGCTCGCGAGATGGAGGCCTGCTTCCGCCGCGGCTGGGTGCTCGCCTGCCGCGAAGAGGAGCTCGCGGCTCCCGGGCAATTCGTTCGCACCACGATTGACGGCGATGATCTGCTGATCGTGCGGGGTGCAGACGACCAGGTTCGAGCCTTCCACAATGTGTGCAGGCACCGCGGCTCACGACTCATCATCGACGAGCCGTCACGCACCGACGCGCCGGCCTGCGCACCGCTCGCACCGGCAGAGCACGGCGCATCTGGCAAGACGAAGAGCGTCTTCCGTTGCCCTTACCACTCGTGGACCTACGAGCTCGATGGCTCCTTGCGCACCGCACCCTTCCTTCAAGAGTTGCCAGGGTTCGAAAAGTCTGACCTTGGCCTCTACACCGCAGCAACCGCGACCTGGGGTGGGTTTGTCTTTATCAAACTCGATACTGAAAGTGCGGCTGCACCAGGCGGTAGCCTGATGGAGGCCCTCGGCCCAATCAGTGAACGAGTTGTGCGCTACCCACTCAGCGATCTGCGCATTGCCCATCGCACGGTGTACGACGTTGCGGCGAACTGGAAGGTCATTCTCGAGAACTACAACGAGTGCTACCACTGCGGTCCGGTTCACCCTGAGCTCTGCCGAGTAGTCCCCGCTTTCCGCGAGGCTGGTGGCGCTGGCCTCGACTGGGAGGCGGGCATTCCGCATCGTGAGGGGGCCTGGACCTACACGATGAGTGGCACGAGCGAGCGTGATCGCTTCGCCGGGCTCAACGAAGAGGAGCTGGTGCGCCACAAGGGTGAAGTCCTCTATCCGAACATGATGCTGAGCCTCTCAGCCGACCACGCCGCCGTCTTCGCCCTCGTCCCCCTCGCCCCAGATCGCACCAAGATCATCTTTGACCTACTCCTCGATCCGAAGGAGCTCGACCGTCCTGGCCACGGCCCAGAGGATGCCTTGGAGTTTTGGGACGTGGTGAATCGGCAGGATTGGCGAATCTGCGAAGCGGTACAGCAAGGGATGAGCTCGTCGGTGTTTAAGGCGGGCTACTACGCACCAATGGAGGACTACAGCCTCGACATGCGGCGATACATCCGCGAAACGGTCGGCGAACCCCCAATGCGGGGACCGGCTCAGCGATGAGAGTTGGAGGGTTCAAGATGAATAGCCTGGCGAAAAGCAACAGTTCGTTCACGTATCGCTCCTTGGCGGTCACGCTCACGCTTGCCCTGCTGGTGGCATTCGGCTTCACCAACACGCGTGCGGCCGAGGAGGAGCCACTGGTGCTCGGAATTGGCACAACGCAAGATCTTGACTCAATGAATCCATTTAACACCGCGCTTGTGGTTGGCTACGAAGTCTTCTCTCTCAACTACGATCTGCTCACCAGCTTCGGGTCGAACCTTGAGCCCACACCAGGCTTTGCAGAGTCGTACAGCGTCTCGAGTGACGGTCTCACCTATACGTTTAAGATTTCAAGCGGCCTCCTCTGGTCTGACGGCACCCCTGCGACAAGTGCTGACGTGCTCTATACCTTCAAGCTGTTGCTGGACAACGAGTACGTTGGCCTCGGCTACCTTGATACTTATCTTGACGGCGTAACGGCTGTGACCGCGCCAGACGCGCAAACCTTTGTGCTCACCATGGATGCCCCAGTCACACGCATCTTGCAAGCGCTCGTGCCGATTCTTCCGAAGCACGTTTGGGAGAAGCTCACCATCGAGGAGATCAATGGCACGTTTGGAAACGAGCCGCCGGTCGTCGGCAGCGGGCCATACCAGGCGGTTGAGTGGAAGACCGGGGAATTCGTACGCTTTGTAAAGAACCCGCATTGGCGCGGTGGTGAACTCGCCGCCGACGAGATTGTGCTTCGCTTCTTCAAGAGTGCCGATGCCATGTATCAGGCACTCGTTGCCAGTGAGATTGATTACGCCCACAACGTATCCCCAGAGCAACTAAAGCAGCTCGACGGCTCCTCAGAGGTGATCGAGGTGGCGGTCGGCTCTGCCAACGGGTTCACTGAGCTTGGATTCAACACCTATTCAACAGATATCGCGGGTGGCGGTGCGAGCACAAAGGCGCTGCGAGATCAGCGCTTCCGTGATGCGCTCGGGTACGCGATCGACCGTGAAACCTTGATCGAGAAGGTCCTCGGGGGCTACGGTGTCCCTGGCTCAACCCAGGTGCCACCGATCTCGGTTGACTTCCACGTGGAGCCAACGAACCCTCGCACATTTGACCTGACACTAGCCGCTGAAAAACTAGAGGCGGCCGGTTACGTTGACTCGGATGGCGACGGTGTTCGTGAGGACCTCGAGGGGAAGCCTCTGAACCTGCGCCTCTATGTGCCAAGCAGCGATGATTCGTACGCCAAAGCGGCGGAGTTCATCGCCGGATGGTTCGGTGAGATCGGCGTACCAGTGAACGCCCAGGCGTTTGACTCAGACTCTCTCGTTGACATCATGCTACCCCCCGAGGCAGAGGGGAAGGCCGATTACGACCTCTTCATCTGGGGTTGGGGTGGAGATGTTGATCCAAACCTGCTGCTGAAGATTTTCTTGACGTCAGAGATTGGCGCATCAAGCGACAGCTTCTTCTCAAATGCGGAGTACGACGCACTCTATGCACAGCAGTTGACGCTGCCGAATGGGCCAGAGCGCAAGGCAATTGTGGCTCAGCTTCAGCAGCTGATGTATGAACAGGCTCCGTACCACGTGCTCTATTACGACGCGACGCTGGTGGCGTATCGCACCGACAAGTTCACGGGCTGGAAGAATCAGCCAGCTGACGGTACGCCGTTCTTTGGGCTCGGCCCAGTCGGCTACACGCTGCTGAAGCCGGCATCAGGCGGTGGCGGCGACGTCGAAGCAGAGAACAGTCTCTTGATTCCACTCGTCGCGTTGCTCGCGGCGGCTGGTGTCTTCCTCGCCCTCCGAAGCCGACGCGGCAAGCGCCGCACCGACGAGGAGTAACTCAGCGCAACGGTACGATCCCGCGCGGCGCTTCTAGCGACCGTCGCGCGGGACGTGCTCCTCCCAGAGTGTGCTGTGAAACGGTGCGCCATCGAGGGTGACGTTCAGGGCACAGCGGTAGAGGAAGTTCTGCGCATCTGAACGAATCTCCCCCTCGGCGATCGCCCGTACGACATGCTCCCCATCGCGCAGTTCGTAAGCGACGCTCGTCTGCAGTGATGTGTGAGCGGGGTCTGCATCGTTAACCTGGTAGGTGAACCCCTCATCGGCATAGAGCGCCACCCCTGGTCCGCCCAGTGAACGCCCGCCGCCGAAGAAGCGCGCTGTTACACGCTCACCTGGTCCGCGCACCAGATCCCATACGGATGCGGGAGCGTCTGGCAGGGCGCCGCCACGATCTGGGGCCCCCAGCTCCCCGCTGCTGCTGGGGTACGCCCCTGCACGTAGCCCAGCAAGTGACGCTGGAGGTGCGGCGTTCGCACCGGCCGAGTGCCGCAGCCACGGGTTGCTCAACGCTCGTTCGGCACCAGCGCGCAACGTTTCGTCTCGCTGAATCTGCGGGAGCGTCAACATGGCGCCGCTATCTTCGGAGCAGGTCAGCGCAAATGCGGTCGCGAGTGGCCACGTGATTGGGAACGCGCTTCCGAGCAGCTGCAGGTGGAGGCGATGACCCGGTGCGAATGCGTGGGCGATAACGCGCAGGTCGAGTGTGACCTCAATGGCCTCCCCAGGAACGAGTGGAAGTGGCGACTGCTCGGTGCGATAGGCAAGGTTCAGCATCCCTTGCGTCACCATGCTGATGGCGCCATCTGGAGCCACATCGCCAAGGCGCGCAACGATCGCACCCTCGCGGCCATCTGGAGTGATGCGAAGGCGCAACTGTGGTCGACCACAGATCAGCAGCTCCTCGGTCAGCGACTCGCTCGTCCAGACCGCGGCGCGCTCAGGAGCCGGTGCAGCAGCGGCTACCGCTTCAAGCTGTCGCACATCCTCTCGCAGATCGTCGGCGAGCCCGATGGGTGGCGCTCCCCCGCCGAAGCAGAGTGGCCCTGACGCGCCAGCTGAGGGCACATTACGGATCGTTGCTGCTGGCCGTACGCGTTCACTTGCACCTGCTGGTTCGAATGAGGCCGCTCCGCCAGCATGGAGGTAGAGCGGGCGGCGCGTGGCGCGTTGTGCGGGCGACGTGGTCTCGGCGATCCACTCACCTGGCCACTCGGCGGGGAATCGTGCCGGCGGTCGCGAGTGCGGCAGATACCAGAGGATCGTCTGCTCGGGATCAGCGGCGGCGACTCGCTCCGCCTCGCTGGCGCACTCCTCTGCTGCAGGCGGTGCGCAGAAGCGATCAAGCCAGGCGAGTGCCAGCGGCAACCATCCAGCACCCGGTCCCGGGTAGCCGGTCTCGGGAGAGAGGTGCACCCACGGCCCGCAGAGGAGGCGACGTTCCGCGCCTGAAGGGGCTGACTCTTGCAGGCGCCAAGCGGGATTTGGGTAGCCGTCGCACCAACCGGCGATTTGCAACATCGGGATCTCAATTGGCGGCAGATGACGCACGGAGTTGTGACGCCACTCTGACGGTCGCGCGCGGCGCAGCCAACCGAGTGTCCACGGCGGAGTCTCCTCAAGACGCTTTCGCCAACCCTCTCGCCAACCGGGTCGATCAGGTTCGATGCCACCTGGCATTGCATTCATGCCAATCATGGAGGCGGCGTAGCCGAACTGTTCGCTCGCCGTGCGCAGGCCGCCGTTCTGGTGCACATCGTCTTCCCAGCGATCATCGCTCGCGTAGCACGGGACGATCGCCACCAAACCCTCAGGCCGTCGCGCCGCCGCCATCAGTGAGGTGAATCCACCATACGACCAGCCCCATGCCGCAACGCGACCGTTAGACCACGGTTGCGTTCGCAGCCAGCTGATCACCTCAAGCATGTCGAGCGTCTCATCCTCGGTGTACTCGTCTAGGGCGATCCCGTCGCTACGCCCCGTCCCTCGCACATCAAGTCGGCACCCTGCGTATCCGCGGCGCGCGACAGCGCCCATCAACTCATCATCGGCGCTGCGGTGGTAGTCATCCTTGCGGTATGGCAGCACCTCAAGGATTGTTGGGTGCTCTTTGCCAGCGGCAGGGATCCAGATATCAGCCGAGAGCTGCACACCGTCGCGCATCGTGATGCGCACATCCCGCAGGATCGTCGTCGCACTCACCGTTGAGCGCTCCGCAGGCTCAACCGCCTACCGGCGATCGCGAAGGCGAATCAGGGCGGCGACCGCCTCGTCAACCGACCAGACCACCTCGCCCGATGCGCGGATCGCACCGACCACGAAGAGGTTGATGCCGTCGGCGGGGACGAGCCCCTTGCGGCGTGCGACACGCATGTCGGTACTGAGGCCAATGATTCCCTTGTAGCGCGCAGGATCCTGCGCGGCGAGGCGACTGAAGATGCCGATCTCAACAGAGGTGCCGTCGTCGACCTGGGTGCCATCAAGCCAGGCGAGCACGGCGTTTGCGCCCATCACACCGGCAAGATCTACGGCGTAGACCTCGTCAGCGGTGGAGTCGCCATCGGAGCGCATGAACTTCTGCTCGGCGAACTGCTCGTGCGGCACGAAGACCTCGAAGCCCTCGGCGCGCAGCCGGGCGGCAATGGTGTCAAGGAAGCCTCGCTCAGCGTTGGAGAAGAGTGGCCCCGCGAGATAGATCTTCATGCCGTCAGTATTGCGCACGCGCCGCGCCTCCTGATGGAGCGTTGCGGGGGCGGGGTAAACTGCGGACCATGGCGACTTCGCCAGAGAGCAGCAGAGGGGGGCTTCATGAGCGACGAGCAGAAGGTCAAGATCACCGTCAAGGACAACGGCTCACTCCGTGTCGAGGGCGACTTCACCATCGTTGACGTTGAGGGGAACGAGATTCCGCACGAGGGTCCTGCCGCCGGCCTCTGCCGTTGTGGCCACTCCGCCAACAAGCCCTTCTGCGACGGCTCCCATAAGGAGCGCTTCGAGAGCGCTGTTCGCGCGCCTAAGGCGTAACGCTCGCCGCTAGGAGCGGCGCAGTGCGGCGCGGCCGCGGAGCATCGCGAGCGCTGGGAACACGATGAGCGCGGCGCCGAGTAGGCCAAGCGCGGTGTAGCTCGCCGCGGCCACAACGATCCCCGAGCCGAGTGCCGCAGCGGCGGCGGAGCTCCAGATCATCGCGTCGGTCGCCCCTTGCAACGTGGTGCGCTCCGCCCCGTCGAGCCCTTCGGTGAGCAGCGCGGAGCCCGCAACGAATCCAAAGTTCCAGCCAACGCCGAGCAAGAAGAGGGCGATGAAGAGGATCGTTCCACCATCGGGCGGGGCAACGGCGGCGAGCACCGACGAGAAGGCACTGAGGCCAAGTCCCGCCGCAATGATTGCTGGTGTGCCATATCGGCCTGCCAGCCAACCCGAGATTGGCGAGAAGGCGAACATGCCAAAGGTGTGTCCGCTAATGACAAGCCCAACGGCGGCAAGTCCGTGTCCGTGATCCGACATGTGGAGTGGGGTCATCGTCATCACTAACACCATCACCACCTGCCCAGCAATCAGCGCGATCACGGCGGCAAAGATGCGCGGTCGAGCCAGCATCTCCCCCAGCGACGCACTGATGCGCCCAGCGACGCGTGCACGCTGGGGCGCGAGGGATTCAGGAGCAGGGCGAAGGGTGAAGAGCGTGAGGAGCGCCGCGGCGGTCACAAAGAGCACCGGCACTCCATAGACACCAGCGAGTCGCGGCAGGTTGAAGCCTTCGGCGATGTTCCCCGAGAGGGTGATCAGATTTGGGCCCACGATAGAGCCGAGGGTCGAACCCCACACCACGACGCCGATCGCCGAGGCACGACCCGACTCGGGGTACATGTCGGCGGCGGTGTAGCGCGAGAGTTGATTGGCAGCATTTGCGCAGCCCATCGCGGCGGTGGCGGCGATGAAGAGCGGGAACGAGGCGAGCACCACGGCGACTCCAGCGCCGAGCGCACCAGCGGCACCAATGCTGTAGCCGAGCCCCAGCCCAGCGCGTCGCC
>QWRK01000016.1 GCA_003670455.1 Candidatus Aquidulcis sp.
GTGCGGGATGTTCGCTGCGGACTTGACGAGTGCGGTGCCAACCGTTGGCGAGACGACGAGCACGTGCTTGCCAGCCTTGAGGGCGGTGCACATACTGGCGATGACCTGTGTCTTTGGCGTCTCGATACCGAGCACGTCAATGATCTTGAGGGTTTCGACCTTGGCAGCGAGGGCGCCCAAGAGGGCTGCACGGCGCATGCGCTTTGGGAATGGAATCTCGTGGGAGCGAACCTGTGGCCCGAAGACAACACCGCCGCCCTTCCACTGTGGCGAACGGGTGGAACCCTGTCGTGCACGACCGGTCCCCTTCTGCTTCCATGGCTTGCGGCCACCACCGGCAACGGCACCACGCTTCTTGGTCGCGTGGGTACCCGTGCGTCGGCCCGCAAGCTGCGAGACAACGGCCTGATGGATGAGCGCCTCATTCACTGGCGACGAGAAGGCGGCAGGCAACTCAACGGTTCCCACCTTGGCTCCAGCTTTCGAGAAGACGTCAACAGTAGTCATTAGATCTGCTCCGCCTTGCTCACCATGACGAGTGCGTTCTTCGCGCCAGGAACCGAGCCCTTGAGGAGCAGCAGGTTCTGCGCGCCGTCGGAACGAACGATGGTGACCTTCTGAATGGTGGTGCGATCGACACCCATGTGACCGGCCATGCGGGTGCCGCGGTAGACACGACCTGGGGTCGTACCAGCACCGATCGAGCCTGGCTCGCGGTGATGGTCGGCGCCGTGGGTCTCAGGTCCGCTCGCGAAGCTGTGTCGCTTGATCGTTCCGGCGAAGCCCTTCCCCTTGGAGATGCCCGTCACGTCGACGAGATCGCCATCGGCGAAGAGGCTGACGTCAAGGGTCTGGCCAAGGGTCATCCCCTCGGTCGACTCAACGCGGAACTCGCGGACAACGGAGCAGGCTGGCAGTTCGCCCTTGAACTGACCCTGGTCGGGCTTGTTCAGTCGGCGCTTGCCGGCCTCAATGCCGAGCTGCACAGCGGTGTAGCCGTCCTGATCTGGGGTGCGAAGCTTCGTGACGGTGTTTGGCTCGATCGACACGACCGTAACGGGCACAGAGGTGCCGTCCGGGGCGAAGATCTGAGTCATCCCGACCTTTCGGCCGAGCAGTCCAATCGTCATTCCACTCACCTACATCTTAATTTCAATGTCGACGCCGGCTGCGAGCGTAAGTCGCATCAGCGCGTCGACCGTCTTTGGGGTCGGATCAATGATGTCTACCAGGCGCTTGTGTGTTCGAATCTCGAACTGCTCTCGGCTGTCCTTATCGATGAACGGCGAGCGCAGCACGGTGAACTTCTCAATGCGCGTTGGCAGCGGCACCGGACCGATCACATCGGCACCAGTGCGCTGAGCCGTCTCAACGATCGTCTGGGCAGACTGATCGATGAGGCGGTGGTCATACGCCTTGAGCCGAATGCGGATCCGCTGCTTTGCCATCTGCTACTCGGTGATCTTCGTGATCGAGCCGGCGCCAACGGTGCGGCCGCCTTCGCGAATCGCGAAGCGCTGACCAACCTCGATGGCGATCGGGGTGATGAGCTCAACCGTCATCTCGACGTTGTCGCCCGGCATGATCATCTCGGCGCCCGCTGGGAGGCCGATCGAACCGGTGACGTCGGTCGTGCGCAGGTAGAACTGCGGACGGTAGCCGTTGTAGAACGGCGTGTGACGGCCGCCCTCGTCCTTGGTGAGGACGTAGACCTCGGCGTTGAACTTGGTGTGCGGGGTGACGGAGCCCGACTTGGCCAAGACCTGGCCGCGCTGGATCTCCTCGCGCTCGATGCCGCGGAGCAGGAGCCCCGTGTTATCGCCGGCACGACCCTCATCCAAGAGCTTCTTGAACATCTCGACGCCGGTGACGACGATCTTGCGGGTGGCGGTGATGCCGACCAGCTCGACTTCGTCGCCGACCTTGACGATGCCGCGCTCGATGCGGCCCGTGGCGACGGTACCGCGACCCTTGATGCCGAAGACGTCTTCGACCGGCATCAGGAACGGCTTGTCAACTTCGCGGGTTGGCGTTGGGATGTACGAGTCGACCGCATCCATCAGCGCCTGGATTGGCGCGTAGGCTGGGTTGCTGGCATCGTCTGGGGCCTCGAGGGCCTTCAGCGCGGAGCCGCGCACGACCGGAATCTTGTCGCCAGGGAAGTCGTACTTGCTGAGGAGCTCGCGCACCTCGAGCTCGACGAGATCCAAGAGCTCCGGGTCATCGACCATGTCGCACTTGTTCAGGAAGACGACGATGAACGGCACCTCGACCTGCTTGGCCAAGAGGACGTGCTCCTTCGTCTGGGGCATGGGGCCGTCGGTGGCGGCGACCACGAGGATCGCGCCGTCCATCTGGGCCGCGCCCGTGATCATGTTCTTGATGTAGTCGGCGTGCCCTGGGCAGTCGACGTGCGCATAGTGTCGGGCGTCCGTCTCGTACTCGACGTGCGAGATCGAGATCGTGATGCCGCGCTCGCGCTCTTCTGGGGCGTTGTCGATCGAGTCGAAGGCGCGATACTCCGCGCTCCCCTTCAGGGCGAGGTACTTCGAGATCGCGGCGGTCAGGCTCGTCTTGCCGTGGTCGATGTGCCCGATCGTTCCGATATTGACGTGCGGCTTGGACCGCTCGAACTTTGCCTTTGCCATCTCGATTCTCTCTCCGATTTCCTACTACCGTCACTTGTTAATAGCGTTGACGGTTACCGCTTTTTCTTCCACCCGAAGGTGGAGCCCACGACCGGACTTGAACCGGTGACCTCGTCATTACCAATGACGTGCTCTACCAACTGAGCTACGTGGGCCAGTCCATTTCCGATCCTGTTGCTTCTCTCTTCGCTCCAGTTCTGGTGGGCAGGAAGGGAATCGAACCCCCACAGTCGAAGACGGCTGATCTACAGTCAGCGGAGCTCACCACCTGCTCAACCTACCCTTGTGTCCAGTGCTGGAGCCGACAACGGGACTCGAACCCGGAACCTACGGTTTACAAAACCGTTGCTCTACCAATTGAGCTATGTCGGCGCCCACGTCGGGATACCTTGCGGTCCGTCGGTGAGGCGTGATCATAGCCCCCTACGGGCGTGGGGGTCAACCGCCTACGTGCGGGAGATCGTCACGTTCAGGGGCGGCCGACGCTACGGCATCGGCTTCGGCTGGCGCGACAGGGTCGCTTGACCCGACCATCGGGGCCTCAGGGGCTGGCACAGGCTGTGCCGCTGCTGGACGTTGACCGAGCGCCTCGAAGAGGAGGATGGATCCCGCCACGGCGGCGTTCAGGCTGGCGACCTTGCCCGCCATGGGGATGCGAACGAAGAGGTCGACCCGCCGACGCACGGCTGGCGAGAGGCCCCGCCCCTCGGCCCCGATCACGATGCAGAGTGGCCCGCGCAGGTCCGACTCTCGATACCCCTGGGCCGCCTCGGCCTCAGCGCCGACCACCCGAATGCCCCGTAGGCGCAGGGCGGTGAGCTCGTCGGCCAGGTTCTCCACGCGGGCGACCAGGAGGTGCTCGACCGCTCCGGCACTCGCCTTGATAGCGGCTGGCGAGAGGGGGGCGGCCCCCTTGCTGCCGATCAGGAGGCCATGCACCCCGACCGCCTCGGCGCTACGGATCAGGCTGCCGAAGTTCTGGGGGTCCTCTACCCCGTCAAGCGCCAGGATGAAGGGGGCCTCTCCACGCGCCACGGCGCGGGCGAGCAGGTCTTCAGGGGCGGCCTCGGGGCGCCGCTTCACGACCAGGGCGACCCCCTGGTGACCATCGAACCCAGATAGCTGGCCGATCAGGGCACCCTCGACCTCAATAATCGGGATGCGCAGGGCGGTGGCGTGCAGGACCATCTGCTGCAGGGCATCTCGTCGCTGCGGCACCACCAGGAGGCGAACAGCCTCGCGGCGGGCGGCGAAGGCCTCCTCTACCGGTCGGCGCCCAGCGATCACCTCGTGCTCTGGGCCGACCATGCCCGCAACCTGGAGGGAGATCGCGCGTCGCGATGCCCACTGCTTGGCACCACCTGCACTAAAGGTTGGGCGCGCCATGCCCGGACGTGGTCCGACTGGTCCACCAGGACGTGGTCCGGCTGGTCCGCCAGGACGGAAGCCGCCGGGTCGCGGTGGTCGTGGACGCTGATCGTCGCTCATGCCTGTGGCCCAGCCAGTCGCCAGCGCTGCCCATCACGGCCGTCATCAATGAGTACGCCGAGGCTCGCAAGCTCGTCACGCAGCGCATCGGAGCGCGCCCAGTCCTTGGCGGCGCGAGCGGCAATGCGCTCTGCCGTGCGGCAATGCGCTCTGCAAGGAGTGCCTCGGCGCCCGCTGGGAGCACCGCGCGATCTGGCAGCACGGCGAGCACGGCATTGATCTTCTCGAGAACGGCGACCAACGCCTGGGCGCCAGCGCCGCTGCAGTTGGCATCAAGGAGGCGGTTTCCGTCACGTACTAAATCGAAGAGTGCTGCGAGTGCTTCGGGAACGGCGAGATCATCATCCATCGCTGCAGCGAATCGGCTCCAGCTCGCCTCGGCCAATGTTGTCGCGCGCTGATCGGCTTCCGCGTCACCGGTTGTGATCGCGCTCCGTGCGCTCAGTGCGGCGACGAAGGCATCAATGCGCGCGATGGCCGATGCGGCTGCGGTAAGCGAATCGTCGTTGTAGTTGAGATTCGTGCGGTAGTGCGCGGAGATGAGGGCGAGGCGCAGCGCGCGCGGCTCAGCGCCGCCAGCGAGCAGGTCGCTCACACGAGAAATGTTGCCGAGCGACTTTGACATCTTGTCGCCAGAGACATGCAGGTGCGCACAGTGCATCCAAGTGCCGACAAATGGCTTCCCTGTTGCCGCCTCAGACTGCGCGATCTCGTCTTCGTGATGCGGGAAGACGAGGTCGATGCCGCCCGTGTGCAGATCAAACGACTCACCGAGGTAGCGCATGCTCATTGCCGAGCACTCGAGGTGCCATCCCGGTCGCCCTGGGCCGAGTGGGCCGTCCCACGATGGCTCGCCAGGCTTCGCCGCCTTCCACAAGACAAAGTCGCGCACGTCATCCTTGCTGTACTCGTCCGCCTCGACGCGCTCGCCGACGCGCATCGCTTCGGGATCGAGGCGAGCGAGGCGCCCGTAGGCTGGCCACGATGAGATCTTGAAGAAGATGGATCCATCCTCGGTGCGATAGGCGTGCCCCTTGTCGAGGAGCTGCTGTACGAGGGCGATCTGCTCGGGGATGTGCTCCGTTGCGCGGGGCATCTCGTCTGGGGTGGCCATGCGCAGGGCGGCCATGTCGGCACGGAAGACCGCCTCCCAGCGATCGGTGAGCGCGCGAATCTCTACGCCCTCTGCCGCTGCGGTGCGAATGATCTTGTCGTCGATGTCGGTGAGGTTTACCACCCATCGCACCGTGCGGCCGCTCGCCCGGAGCCAGCGCACCAACGTGTCGGCGAAGAGGAAGCTGCGGAAGTTGCCGATATGGGCGGGGCCATAGATCGTCGGCCCACAGGAATAGACGCCGACCTGTTTTGGGTCGACGGGCGTGAAGGGTCGAGTCTCCCCGCTCAACGTGTCGCGGAACTGCAGGCTCACTCCGAGGTACCCCTTCGCTGCGCTACAAGGATGGCGGCACAGCGAATCGCCTTGCCGGCACCCTCGTCGCCAACCAGATTACCGCTCGACGCCTTCGCGCTGACGCGGTCTACGGGAATGCCGAGGAGGCCCGCCACATTCGCACCGATCTCATCGAGGTGTGGCGCAAGCTTTGGCGCGCTGGCGGTGATCAGTAGATCGACCCAGAGCGGCTGCACGCCGACGGCGGCAGCACGCTCCACGCTCTCGGCGAGGAGGGTGCCACTGGCAATTCCCTTCGGCGTTGCCTCAGTTGCGGGGAAGAGTCGCCCCAGATCGCCCCCCGATCAGGGCATCTGCCACGGCATGGAGCACCACGTCGCCATCGGAGTGCCCAACCAGCGCAGGGCTCTCTGGGAATGCACGGCCCCCGAGGTGCAGCGTGCCACTCGTACCAACTGGATGTGCGTCATCCCCCCAGCCAACGCGAATGCGGCTCCCTGGGAGCGAGGAGAGGATCTCGCTGAAGGAGACGGTCGGGTCTGACGGTCGCAGCATCGCCCCAACGGAGAGGATGTCGTCAGGCTCGGTCAACTTGCGTAGGCGTGCCGATCCCTGCACGAGCTCCACCGCAACGCCGATCGATTCAAGAACGCTCGTATCGTCGGTCGCCGAAGTGTCGCTGACAAGCGCAGCGGCAAAAGCGGGGACGTGTTGCGCGGCGATCCCCTGCGGCGTCTGTGCCGAAACCACGCCCGCGCGATCAACGCTCCCTGAGCTGTGTGCTGTTGAGGCACCTGTGGCGTTTGGTGCGACGCGCTTCAGCGTGTCGGCGATCGGCATGACCGGCGCTGCGGCACCGTGCTGCTGGGCGGCAGCCACCACGCGAAGTGTGACGTCGGCATCAACGCCAGGGCGTGCGGCATCATGAATCAGTAGAACTGCACCCGCCTCGCCTGGGGCCCGCTCCAGCGCGTGCAGGCCAGCGGCGACCGATGTGGACCGAGTCTCGCCACCGGGAACAACGGCAACGACAGCGGCAGGGATCCACGGAAGTGCGGCGTAGTTGGCCACACGATCCTGCGCGGTGACCACAACGATGCGCCGAACGCCAGCGGTTGCTGCGAACGACTCCAGCGACCAGCGTAGCGCCGGCTTTCCGGCAATCGGGATAAGCGACTTGTCGACGCCGCCCATGCGCAGGCCGGAGCCCGCTGCTACGACGATGACGTCAAACGTTGCGCCGCTACTCACCGAGCGCCTCGGTGATCGCTTCGCGTAAGGTGCGCACGGCGATGACCTTCATCCCCTCGGGCATTGGTTCGCTCGCGGCGCCACGTCGCGGGGCAGGAACGATCGCCGTAGTGAATCCGTGGCGCGGCTCGCTCGCGGCGCCACGTCGCGGGGCAGGAACGATCGCCGTAGTGAATCCGTGGCGCGCCGCTTCACGCAGGCGTCGCGCGAGTCCGGAGACGGGACGAAGCTCACCGAGAAGTCCGACCTCGCCGACAGCAACGAGCGTGCGGCTGATTGGACGGTCGCTCTGCGATGAGGCGAGTGCGAGAGCGAGTGGTAGATCAAGGGCGGGCTCATCAAGCACAATGCCGCCGACCAAGTTGGCGTAGATGTCGCGGTCGCTCAACGCAATCCCGGCGCGACGAGCGAGCACCGCAGACAAGAGGGAGAGGCGCGCGGTGTCGAGCCCACGACCCGTGCGACGTGGTGTGCCGTATGCCGTGCCAGCAACAAGCGCCTGCACCTCAACCAACATTGGGCGGCTCCCCTCCAGGAGTGGGGCAACCACAGCCCCTGGTGCACGCTCATCGCGATCATCAATAAAGGCGCGTCCTGGATCTTCAATTCCAGCGAGCCCCTTCTCGCCCATCTCAAGCAGACCGAGCTCATCGGTAGAGCCGAAGCGATTCTTGGCGGCACGCAGCGTGCGCAGGGTGCCGTGGCGGTCGCCATCGAGCATGACCACCGCGTCGACGAGATGCTCGAGGGTCTTTGGTCCAGCGATGCTCCCCTCTTTGGTGACGTGGCCAACAAGGATCACGGCGGCCCCAGTTGCCCGCGCAACGCTGGCGAGAACCTCCGCACTTCCGCGTTGCCCGCGCAACGCTGGCGAGAACCTCCGCACTTCCGCGGACTTGGCCAACACTTCCTGCTGGTCCTTCGAGCTCAGCGAGTGTGGCCGTTTGAATGGAGTCGACAATCAGCAGTGTTGGTCGGCCACTCTGTGTCGCCTCGGCGATTGTGCCAGCTTCGCTCTCGGCAAGGATCTCTACGGTGTCGGCCGCAACGGTGGACATGAGGCCGAGCCGTTCGGCTCGATCGGCGATCTGCGCCGCCGACTCTTCGCCCGACGCATAGAGCACACGTCCGCCGGCGAGCGCGATGCCCGCCGCGGCCTGCAGCAGCAGGGTGCTCTTGCCGATCCCTGGTTCACCGCCAAGCAAGATGATCGAACCAGGCACGGCGCCACCACCAAGAACGCGATCTAGTTCAGGAACGCCGAGCGGGAGGCGCGGTGCGCGGTCGGCGCTGGCCGCTCGAAGCGGCTGTGGTTGCGCAGGTGTGGCAGCGGTTCTTCCGCCAGCGGCGCGAACGCGCGCAGAGGGTCGATCTCGTACGGTCTCCACGAGGGAGTTCCAGGAGCCGCAACTGCGGCAGGGATTCTCGAGGGCGGGCGCTTCAAACGCGCAGGTCTGGCAGAGCCAGACGCTCTTACTCTTCGCCATTCGGCGAACGCGCTAGTCGACTGCGCCGACCGGCTCAGCCGGCACAGCGGCGGGCGAAGCTACCCCCTCTTCGCGAATCATCACCGCCTCAAAGGCGCAGGTCTGGCAGAGCCAGACGCTCTTACTCTTCGCCATTCGGCGAACGCGCTAGTCGACTGCGCCGACCGGCTCAGCCGGCACAGCGGCGGGCGAAGCTACCCCCTCTTCGCGAATCATCACCGTGATCGCGCCGTCGACAAGATCAACCACATACGATGCGCCGATCGGATCTGCCCCTTGGAGCAGGCGCTCGGCGAGTGGATCCTCGATGAGCGTCTGGATGGTTCGGCGCAGCGGACGTGCACCGTATGAGACGTCATACCCAACCTTGATGAGGTGATCCTTCGCCGCATCAGTGATGACGAGGTCGTGCCCCTGCGTGCGCAGCTGCGACACAACGCGCTTCACAAGCAGGTCGACGATGCGACGCATCTCCTCCTGGTTGAGTGGTCGGAAGACGATGCGGGAATCAACGCGGTTGAGGAACTCTGGGCGGAACGCCTTCTTCAGCTCCTCATCGACCTTCTCGCTGATCAGCGTGTACTCGTCAGCAGCGCGCGCCGCCTCGCCCTCGCCACGCGAGCGGAAGCCAAGCGACGATGGGGTCTGAATCTGTCGAGCGCCAAGGTTCGAGGTCATGATCAGGATGACGTTGCGGAAGTCGACGCGACGCCCCTTTGCGTCGGTGAGCTGCCCGTCTTCCAGGATCTGCAGCAAGATATTGAAGACCTCGCTGTGCGCCTTCTCGATCTCGTCGAGAAGAACGACGGAGTATGGGCGTCGTCGAATTGCCTCGGTGAGCTGGCCACCATCATCAAAGCCGACGTAGCCTGGAGGTGCGCCAACGAGACGGCTCGTGTTGTGGCGCTCCATAAACTCGCTCATGTCGATCTTGACCAGCGCATCTTCGGTGCCGAACATGAATTCGGCGAGTGCCTTCGCAAGCTCGGTCTTGCCGACGCCGGTCGGCCCGAGGAAGAGGAAGCTGCCGATTGGGCGCTTCGGATCCTTCAGCCCAGCACGTGCGCGTCGCACGGCGCGGCTCAGTGTCGAAATTGCCTGCTCCTGCCCAACCACACGAGCGCTCAGCGTCTCCTCCATCTTCAGGAGTCGTGCAGTTTCGGCTTCGGCCAAGCGCATCACTGGGATGCCGGTCCACATTGAGACGACAGCGGCGACCTCCTCTTCGGTCACGACCGGGCGCGTATCTTCGCGCGACTCAGGCGCAGAAGGGGCGGCAATCGCAAGCGGAGCTTCTACCGCGACCACAGGCGCGGCGGCGGGTGCGGTGGATCCTGGTGCTGGTGGAAGGTTCAGGCTGAGGCGCCAGGCGCGATCGAGTTCTTCAATGCGGCTCTTGAGCCCTTCGCCCTGGTTGCGCAGTGAGAGGGCGCGGTCAAAGGCACCGGCGGCCTCCGCGTCGCGCTGGTCCCGCTCAACGGCGTCCGCCTCGCGGCGCGCCGAACGCAAGTCCGCAGGTGGCGATGAGTGTCGCAACATCACGCGGCTCGAGGCTTCGTCAATCACATCGATCGCCTTGTCTGGCAGCTGTCGATCGCTGATGTAGCGAACGGAGAGCTCCACCGCCGAGGCGAGCGCCTCGTCAGAGATACGAACCTTATGGTGCGCCTCGTAGCGCGGGCGTAGCCCCTTCAGGATCTCGATCGTCTCATCAGCAGAAGGCTCGGCCACCAACACCTGGGCGAAGCGTCGCTCGAGCGCTGGGTCTTTCTCAATGTGCTTGCGGTACTCGTCAAGCGTGGTCGCACCAATGCACTGGATCTCGCCGCGAGCGAGTGGTGGCTTCAAAATGTTTGCGGCGTCGATCGCGCCTTCGGCGGCACCCGCGCCAACAAGTGTGTGCAGCTCGTCAACGAAGAGGATCGCGTCGCGCGAGGCGCGCAACTCTTCGAGCACCTTCTTGAGTCGCTCCTCAAATTCACCGCGGTATTTTGTGCCAGCAACGAGTGAGCCCATATCAAGGGTGACGACGCGCTTGTCGAGCAGCGGTGCAGGAACGTCGCCCTTCACGATGCGCTGGGCGAGGCCCTCAGCGATCGCCGTCTTGCCGACGCCTGGCTCACCGATGAGTGCAGGGTTGTTCTTGGTGCGGCGTGCCAGCACCTGAATGACGCGCTCAATCTCGCGCTCACGGCCGATGACTGGGTCGAGGCGACCAGCGCGGGCCGCTTCGGTGAGATCGATGCCAAGTGCGTCGAGGGTTGGAGTCTTTGAGCCGCTGCGGCGCTCGGTTGGCTGAGCTGTTGGTGTGGAGGACTGGCTGAGCACGCGAACCACCTCGTGGCGCACCTTCTCGAGGCTGACGCCGAGTGATTCGAGCACGCCGGAGGCGATTCCGCCCTCTTCGCGCACGAGGCCGAGGAGGAGGTGCTCGGTGCCGATGTAGTTGTGGCCCAAGCGTCGCGCCTCATCAATTGCTAGCTCAATGACCTTCTTCGCTCGTGGCGTGAGGCCGATCTCGCCAACGACGGGGCGCTCGCCACGTCCGATGATGAACTCAACCGCCTGGCGAACCTTGGCCAGCTCAACGTTGAGATTCTCGAGGACCTTCGCCGCGACGCCCTCACCCTCGCGGACAAGGCCGAGTAGCAGGTGCTCTGTGCCGATGTAGTTGTGGTTGAAACGCTGCGCCTCGTCTTGGGCGAGCGTCAGCACCTTGCGGGCGCGGTCCGTGAAGCGATCGAAGCGATCAGCCGTGGCCATGCGCTCCTCCGTTCCCCGCTCCCAGGCGTAGGTCGCCAGGCACTTGTGCGGAGAGGAAGTCTACCACTCCGATTAGGCGCTCCACGAGGGGGCTCAACGCCCCCGCGGGACTAGGCCTGATCGGCAGGGGCCTCTGGGGCGGCGTCGGCGAGGGCCTCTTCAATGGCCTCCGTCGCGCTCTCGCCGTCATCGGCCTTCTTTGGGGCACGCTTCTTCTTCGTCTCGCCGTCGCTTCCAGCAGCGTCGTCGGCCGTCTCGGCGATCTTCTCGCGGATTCCGGCAAAGGCTGCCGCGAGCGTGGTGTCGATACCACCCTCTGGCTCCTGCACAGCGTCATCCATAGAGAAGCTTCGCTCTGGTCGAGCTCGACGCGTCTCGCGCTTCGGCTCGGCGGCTGGCGTTTCACGCACTGGCGTCTCTTCGGCCTGCTTGAGGCTGAGTCCGAGACGGTGTCGCTCTGAGTCGAGGCTGATCACCTTGAGCTTCAGCGTCTGCTCGTCCTTCACCACGTCGCCCGGATGGGTGACGCGATTGTGTGAGAGCTCGCTGATATGGATGAGTCCCTCGAGGCCGTCGCGCACGCGCACGAAGGCACCGAAGTTCACCAGCTTGGTGATCGTTCCCTCAACGAAATCGCCAATCTTGATGTCGGCGATTGCGGCGTTCCATGGGTCTGGCTGCAACTTGCGGATCGAGAGGCTGATGCGCCCGCGCTCCGTGTTGATGTCGATGACTTCGGCGTCAACCGAGTCACCAACGTTGTAGCCGGCCTCTGGGTTGGCAACCTTCGACCAGCTGATCTCACTCTTGTGAATCAGGCCGTCAATGCCGCCAAGATCAACGAAGAGTCCGAATGGCGCAATCGAGCGCACCACACCGGCAACACGCTGACCAACCGAAAGGGTGCTGAAGAGTTCGTCGCGCTTACCGCGGCGCTCCTCATAGTGCGCAACCTTCTCGGAGAGGATCAGGCGGTTCCCCTTGCGGTTCACCTCCAAGATCTTCATGCGCAGCTTGCGGCCAACGTACGGCTGCAGCTTCTCGGCAATCTCCTGAATGGCGTCACGTGGCGCGTCGCCAGCTGGGCGGCGCGGGAAGTCGACGATCTGGCTGATCGGCACGAAGCCGCGAATGCCACAGTCAACAATGAGTCCGCCCTTGTTGTGATCGATAACGGCGGCCTCAATGATGGTGCCTGCGTCGAGCTGCTCCTGCATCGTGCGCCACTTGCGCTCCATGCCGGCGCGGCGGATTGAGAGCACAACGTGCCCATCTTCCGACTCTGGCTGCATGACGTAGACGAGTACGGTGTCGCCGACGGTGAGGGCTGGGCCCTCTTCGCCGTTGCGGCCGTGAAGTTCGCGGCTCGAAACAACACCTTCGCTCTTCGCGCCAATGTCAACGAGGACCTCGTCCTTATCGACGCGCACAACGATGCCGTCGAGGACGTCGCCCTGCTTCAGATTCTTGATTGGCATACCTGCACCGGCGAGCAACTCTTCCATGGTGGTTGGCTCAGGGCCGGTCCACACACGTGGCGTTGGCGCAGCGGCGGGCGCTGCGACTGGTGCCTCGGTAGCTACTGGTGCCGATTCGGCAGGTGCGACATCAGCGAGGTCGACCACAGGGGCCTCCGTCGAATCTGCTGCCTTCACCTTGACGCTCTTCGGCTTTGCAGGGGCTTTCGCCTTGCGTGCTGGAGCTGCTGCTCCAGCGTCGGCACCCGCCTCAATATCGGCGGCGCCAGGGGTCAGTTCTTCGTTCAAGTTTGTAGTTCTCCTTACGACGTATTCGCGCTCAGGAGGTGACGCCGCCAGCAGAAGCAGGTGGCGCAATCTCGCGATCGCGTTCGGCGAGCCTACCACAGCCCCCCTGACTCGGCCTCGGGCTTATGGGAGCTTGAGCACCTGCCCGGGTTTGATCTTGTTCGGGTCAGTAATGCCGTTCAGGGCAATTAGATCCGCCATGCTGATATCGAGGGAAAGGGCGATGCCAGACAGGGTGTCGCCTGACCGGACCACATACGTCTTTGGGACCTCGGGGCTCCCAGATGGGCTTGGCGACGGCGTTGGAGACGGCGACTCGCTCGGCGAAGGGCTTGGTGTCGGCGACTCGGTCGGGCTGGCGGTCGCAGTCGCCTCGACTGAAGGGGTCGGGGTGGCCTCGCTTGGTGTGGTGAGCGAACCAACGATTGAGGTCCCAAGCCGAGGGACATCGCAATGTCATAAAGCGTGTCACCCGACCGCACCAGATAGGTTTTTGGTTCCGTGGCACTCGCTGAAGGGGATGGCGACGGCGTTGGAGACGGCGACTCGCTCGGCGAAGGGCTTGGTGTCGGCGACTCGGTCGGGCTCGCCGTTGGGGTCGCTTCAACTGAAGGGGTCGGGGTGGCCTCGCTTGGTGTGGTGAGCGAACCAACGACTGAGGTCAGGATCGGGCCGACCACGCCAGCGACGGGGCCACTCGCCACGGTGATGACGCCGGCGAGCACGACGACGAGGAGCACGCGGAGCCACGGCGAACCGTTCGATGGGCGTGGCAGCGCGGCGGTACTGATGACAGCGGCGTCGCCGACAGGCTGACGGGGGGCAAGGCTTCCCGCGAGGGTGCCGAGCTGCGCCTCGCGCGCCTGGCGAATCTGGCAGGCGCCGCCCACGATGCAGCGCTCCGCTCGAATGGCCTTGGCCAGTTCGGGGCGCGCGGGTTCAGCGCCGCAGCGGCTGAGGGTACGTGAAGGGGTGATGGTGATTGCTCCGCTTGGGTCAAGGAGCGCGGGTTCAGCGCCGCAGTGGCTGAGGGTACGTGAAGGGGTGATGGTGATTGCTCCGCTTGGGTCAAGGAGCCAGGGGCACGGAGTTGCGTTCAAAGGTTCCACGCTCGGAGGATACCCGACGAAACCCCCCAGGATGCCAAAGAGCCCGGCGACGTCCTATCTTGCCGAGGAGCTGCCCCCTCAGTATTTTCGGCGCTGGAGAGCTTGACTTCCGTGTTCGGGATGGGAACGGGTATGGCCTCTCCGCAAATGTCACCGGGCTCCGCTTGGCGAAGTCCGAATCCATGACTGAAAACATCGAGAAGTTATCTGTTTCATCGGGGGTGTATCCAAAACGACCACGGGCGCCGAAGAGGCGTCGTGGAGGTCAAGCCCTCGACCGTTAGTAGCGCTTTGCTGCAGCCATCACTGGCCTTCCACATGCGCCCTATCAAACAGGTAGTCTCCCTGCGGTCTTACCCGGTTAACCCGGTGGGGAACCTCATCTTAGGGCGAGCTTCGCGCTTATATGCTTTCAGCGCTTATCCCTGCCGAGCTTAGCTACCCTGCGATGCCCTTGGAAGGACAACAGGCACACCATAGGCTCGTCCACTCCGGTCCTCTCGTACTAGGAGCAGCTCCCTTCAAGTTCCCTTCGCGCACGCTGGATAGAGACCGAACTGTCTCACGACGTTCTGAACCCAGCTCACGTACCGCTTTAATTGGCGAACAGCCAAACCCTTGGGACGTACTTCCGCCCCAGGATGCGACGAGCCGACATCGAGGTGCCAAACGGTGCCGTCGATATGAACTCTTGGGCACCATCAGCCTGTTATCCCCGGGGTAGCTTTTATCCGTTGAGTGATAACCCTTCCACTCGGAGTTATCAGATCACTAAGCCCTGCTTTCGCACCTGCTCGACTTGTAGGTCTCGCAGTCAAGCCCTCTTATGCCTTTGCACTCTATGGCTGATTTCCATCCAGCCTGAGAGGACCTTTGGGCGCCTCCGTTACTCTTTAGGAGGCGACCGCCCCAGTCAAACTACCCGCCTGACACTGTTCCCCGGCCGGATAACGGCACGGGGTTAGAAACGAAACACAACAAGGGTGGTATTTCAACGACGGCTCCACCGAGGCTAGCGCCCCAGTTTCAAAGCCTCCCACCTATCCTACACAGGTCGAGCCTCAATTCAATATCAGGGTGTAGTAAAGCTCCACGGGGTCTTTTTGCCCCAGCGCGCGTAACCAGCATCTTCACTGGTATTTCAATTTCGCCGGATCCCTCGTTGAGACAGTGCCCAGATCGTTACGCCATTCGTGCGGGTCGGAACTTACCCGACAAGGAATTTCGCTACCTTAGGACTGTTATAGTTACAGCCGCCGTTCACTGGGGCTTCGATTCAGAGCTTGCACCCCTCCTCTTAACCTTCCAGCACTGGGCAGGCGTCAGCCCCCATACGTCAGCTTGCGCTTTAGCGGAGACCTGTGTTTTTGCTAAACAGTCGCCTGGGCCATTTCACTGCGGCTCTCACATACAGCAAGCTGCACATGAGAGCGCCCCTTCTCCCGAAGTTACGGGGCTATTTTGCCGAGTTCCTTAACGAGGGTTCTCCCGATCACCTTGGTATTCTCTACCCGGCCACCTGTGTCGGTTTGCGGTACGGTCACCTAGGACCTCGCTAGACACTTTTCTTGGAGGCTTGGCTTGCTCGAGTCAAGGCTTACGCCCCTCCCCATCACTTTTCAGAGTTGAATGCGGGACCGGATTTACCTAGTCCCACCCCCTACGAGCTTGGACGTGCATTCCATAGCACGCTCGAACTACCAGACCCCGTCATGCCCTTGCTCCCATCGAACTCCGGCTCGGAGTACCCCCTGACTTGCGTCAGAGAGCCACCCTCCGCCTCGGCCCGACGACACCTTGCGGTGCAAACGGTCTTTGGTGGTTCTGGAATATCAACCAGATGTCCATCGTCTACGGCGTTCGCCCTCGACTTAGGACCGACTAACCCTGAGAGGACGAGCCTTGCTCAGGAAACCTTGGCCATACGGTGTGTGAGATTCCCACTCACATTTCGCTACTCATGCCGACATTCGCACTTCCGCACGCTCCAGCAGTCCTTCCGGTCTGCCTTCACTGCGAGCGGAACGCTCCCCTACCAATCGACGGCCAGTAAACTGGGCGTCGATTTCGCAACTTCGGTACAACGCTTGAGCCCCGTTGAATTTTCCGCGCGGGATCACTTGACCAGTGAGCTGTTACGCTTTCTTTAAATGATGGCTGCTTCTAAGCCAACATCCTGGTTGTTTGTGCGTTCCCACATCGTTCACCACTTAGCGTTGATTTAGGGACCTTAGTTGGCGATCTGGACTGTTTTCCTTGGGACCACGAAGCTTAGCCCTCGTAGTCTGACTCCCGGGCTCTTGAATCACGGAATTCGCAGTTTGGTTGGGTTTGGTAAGCGGGAAGCCCCCTAGCCCATCCAGTGCTCTACCTCCATGATTGAACGCCCGAGGCTAGCCCTAAAGCTATTTCGGGGAGAACCAGCTATCTCCGGGTTCGATTGGAATTTCTCCGCTATCCACAGCTCATCCGAGAATTTTTCAACATTCACCAGTTCGGTCCTCCACG
>QWRK01000017.1 GCA_003670455.1 Candidatus Aquidulcis sp.
GATGTAGACGCCTTGGCCGGCGATCAACTTACGAACCTGCTCCTGCGTCTTGCGGCAGAAGGAGCAGCGATAGGATCCCGTGCCCGCGCTGCGTGGGCCGCGCGTCTTTCCGCCTCCCGACTCTCCGGATCCAGCTCCTCCGCTCATGCGGCGCGCCTCACTTCCCCTTAGGCGGGACGATCGCAGGAAGCTTGTAGACCTCGTCGATGATGCCGTACTCCACCGCCTGCTCTGGCGAGAGGAAGAGGTCGCGGTCCGTATCCTTGACGACCTTCTCCATCGGCTGGCCCGTGTGGGCGGCGAGGATCTCTTGGGTCGTTCGCACGAGCTGCTCCATCTCCTTCACCTGAATGAAGACGTCGGGCGTGTTGCCGCGGAATCCGCCAGAGCCCTGGTGGATCATGATGCGGCTGTGCGGTAGGGCGAAGCGTCGACCTGGTGCGCCAGCGGCGAGGAGCACCGCGCCCATCGACATGGCGATGCCGGTGCAGATCGTGCTCACGGGGGCGCGAACGTAGCGCATCGTGTCGTAGATCGCGAGGCCGGAGGTGATTACACCCCCTGGGCTGTTGATGTAGAGCGAGATCTCCTTCTCAGGATCCTCTGAATCGAGGAAGAGGAGCTGCGCAATGATCAGGTTGGCGATGTCATCTTCGACAGGGCCGCCCAGGAAGATGATGCGCTCCTTGAGTAGGCGTGACCAGATGTCGTAGGCGCGTTCGCCCTTGCTTGAGGACTCAATCACCATTGGTACGAGCATTAGTCACCCCCTACATGTGCACCCGCTCTCTGCGGGAGGCTGAGTTTACTTGGCGGAAGCCTTCGCGGCGGTAGGCGTCGCTGGGCGCTCAGGAGCCCAGGCTGGCCATGCCTTCGGGTGAGCGTCAAACCACTCGTCGACGAGCCGCTCAACCACAAGGGAGCGGCGTAGGGAGGCACGGATCGCTCGGCGACCGCGCTCCGATGAGAGATAGGCCTCGAGCTTGCGCTGCCCCTGAGTCTGCGGGCGGGCGCGCTCAACCTCTTCGTCGATCAACTCCTCTGGGACCTCGACCCCTTCGGCGCCGGCGACTGCGCTCAACACCAGGAGGGTTCGCGCGCGGCGCTCGCCGCGCTCACGCATTTCGGAGCGAATCTCTTCCACGCTCTTGCCAGCAGCGCCAAGGTACTGCTCAAAGGTCAGCCCCTGTCGCGCAATGCTGCGCGCCAACTCGTCGACAAGTCCGTCGATCTCCTCTTCAATCAGTGGATCAGGGATCTCAACGGTGGCGCCCTCCATGGCGAACTCAACGATCTTGTCGGCAAACTCGTGGCGGGCGCGATCAACGGCACTCGCCTTGAGGCGCATCAAGATCTCGGCCCGCAGACCAGCAACATCGGTGACGTTCGCAACCTGAGCGGCGAAGGCATCATCGAGCGGCGGCGGGACCCGCGCGCGCAGATCGTTGATGACGACATCGAATCGCGCTGGCACGCCCTGCAGCGCCGCCTCTTGGTAGTCCTCAGGGAAGGTCACCTCAACGGTGGTGGCATCGCCGACTTTCGCGCCAACGAGCTGCGCCTCAAATCCTGGAATCAGTCGATCGGAACCAAGCACGATCGGCATGCGCTCTGACGACGCGCCATCAATCGCAACGCCGGTGTCAACGCGATAGCCATCGAAGGCGATGATCGCGTAGTCGCCCAACTCGGCCCCGCGATCGGTGACGGCGGTAAGCGTTGCGTAGCTGTCGCGCAGGTCACTGACGACCGCCTCGACCTTCGCCTCATCAGGCTCCTCGAACGTTGGCTCAAACGTGTAGCCACGGTAGTCGCCAAGTTTCACCTCTGGCGGCACAGGGATGAGCGCGGTAAAGGTGTACGCCTCGCCTTCAACGATCGGCTTCGCATCGATCTTTGGGCTGGCCAGCGGAACGATGTCCGACTTCATGATTGCGTCGCGATAGCCGCGCTCAATCAGGATCTCGGTCGCCTCATCAAGGATGCGGTTGATGCCAGCGAAGCGCTCAACAATGGAGCGTGGCGCCTTCCCCGGGCGGAAGCCTGGGATGCGGCTATGGCCAGCTACGTGGCGGACCGCTTGGGCGATTGCCGCGGCCACGTCTGCGACTGCGAGGGTGACCTCGAGTCGGACGGTGCTCTTCTCTGCGGGAGTGGTCGTGAATTCCATGAGCGCACAGGGTACCCGACGACCCTTGTTCTGGTGGGCGAGGTGAGACTCGAACTCACACGTCGTTGCCGACACCGGCTCCTAAGGCCGGCGCGTCTACCGTTTCGCCACTCGCCCCCGAGCATCATCGTCGCCCACGGGGGTTCCGTCCACCGCAGGTCGGCCATCGATCAACGCATCAATCACCGCGCGCCCGCCGCGCTGGGCAGCGGCCGCCACTACCCCACTCACAAAGGCGCTCCCCGCTCCACCGCCAGGGCGCTTGGATCCACCTGAACGCGAGCCGAACCAGCGCACGAGGAGGAGGGCCAGGATCCCAAGGAGGCCGAGGGCCCGCAGGGGGCGGTCCCGCAGCTCCTGCCCTAGCCCGCCGCTGGGTCGCAGTCGACCGCCAATCGCCCGAACGCGCACAAGTGACGCCTCTCGAGATTGGCGCACGACTGAGAGTCGCTCGGCTACCGCAGGGCGGCTCGCGGCGAGAACCTCCACCCGCTTGGCGCGCAGGTCACGTTCGTTGGTCTGGTCAGGCATTGTCGCCCTCGTCGCCTGCCCCACGTCGCTCGCGCAGGCGATCGGCGATGCCGCGGAGTGCATCAGCGGCGGCGCGAACCACCTTGCGGGCGGGCGCAATGGCGGCATCGGCGGCGCCGACCGCCCCACCGACCTCTTCGGCAAAGGCGGAGGCTGCCTCGTCGCGCAGATCATCAACAGCATCAAACGTTGCGCGGAGCTCGTGCTCCGTCGCGAGCGGGCGGAAGCGATCGGTAAAGCGCTGCATGTCGAACGTTGCCAGCCCAACCAGTAGATCCACCAGCAGGAAGCTCAACGCAAAGAGCAGCGACGCCGCAGTGGCGGGGCCGGCCGATCCGTTGAAGACGAAGAGCACGAGCAGCGCACCGATCGCACCACCGAGAACGGCGAGAGCGAATGAACGCGCGCGACGTGGCGCGGTGATCTGCAGGATCGCCGAGGTGATCGCCGCAGCAACCACAAGCAAGAGCAGCGTCACATGTGCCGCGCCCCAGATCATAGAGCCGAAGAACGCTGCGCCGAGCAACATGAAGAGGGAGATGAGCAGCGCAAGCAACGCCGCCGTGACGAGCGTGATGACCGCAATTGCGCCGATGAGCACGCCAACTGCGTCACGGGAGATCGCACCGAGTTCGGCGGTGAAGAGGCTCCAGTGCCCGCCGATGAGTGCGCGCACCGCAACGATCAGTTGCGCAACGTCGTCGCTGAATCCCTCGCGCTCTGTCGAGCCCCCAGGAGTTTCGTTCATGGCGTTAGGCGACCGTCAACGTTGGTGCCGTCTCGTTTGCGGCGCGCACTGCAAGTCGCGCGGCGACTTGGCCGGCCAACTCCTTGAGCGCTGCAGCGGCTGGGCCCTCTTCGCGTTGCGCGACGGCGGGGATGCCTGCATCGCCACCCTGTCGTACCGCCATCTCCAACGGAATGCGGCCGAGGTTGTCGAGCCCCTCCTCTTTTGCGAGACGCTCTGCGCCACCGCGTCCGAAGATTTCGGTGAGTTCGCCGCAGTGCGGGCAGGCAAACGCCGACATGTTTTCAACGATGCCGAGGATTGGCACGTTCATGCGTCGGAACATTGCCAGCGCCTTGGTGACATCAGAGAGGGCCACATCTTGTGGCGTGGTCACAAGGACGCACCCAGCAATTGGCACCGCCTGCGCCAGCGTGAGTTGTGCATCAGAGGTTCCAGGCGGCAGGTCAACGACGAGATAGTCGAGGTCGCCCCACTCCACGTCGCGAAGGAACTGCTGAATCGCGCCACCGATAAGGGGGCCGCGCCAAACGATCGGCTGACCCTCGGGGACGAAGAATTGAATGGAGATGACCTTGACGCCGTGGCGCTCGATCGGCTCGATCTTGCCGCCCGCGCTCGACTTCGGGGTGCCGGTCGCCCCCATCATCTGGGGAATGTTCGGTCCGGTGATGTCAGCGTCGAGAAGGCCAACACGGGCACCGCTCTGGGCCAGGGCCACGGCCAGGTTCACCGAGACGGTGCTCTTGCCGACGCCGCCCTTCCCGGAGGCGACGGCCACAATGTTACGAATGCCGGGGAGGAGGCGCTCCTGGGTCGAGGAGGAGGCGCGGCGGACCTTCGAGCCCCAGCGGAGCTCGGCCACTGTTACACCGATCCCATCGAGGGCGGCGCGGATATCACGCTCAATCACATCCTTTAGGGGGCAGGCGGGGGTGGTGAGCTCGATCATGAAGCTGGCCTTGTCGCCGTCCAGGGTGATCTCCTTGACCATGTCTAATGTAACAATGTCGCGACCGAGCTCGGGCTCCTGGACGCCGGAGAGGGCCTGGAGGACGGCTGCTTCAGTGGTGGCCACGGATCCCCTTTCGCCCCGATCGGGGCTTTCGGCGGCGCCCCACGGGCGCATCTCCCCCATCCTACCCGCAACGGCGTTTGACCCCACCCCCCGTGGGTCATAGTCTCTGCAGGTCCTCACTTGAGGGGCAGGAGAAGGACAGGTGTCCGCGGAGGTGAAACCGAGGGTGGCAGACGTCGACGTTCGCCTGGTCAACGTGACCAAGATGTTCGGAGATCAGACCGCAGTGGACGGCATCACGCTTGATGTCTCCGACGGCGAGTTCTTCACCCTCCTCGGCCCATCCGGCTGCGGCAAGACCACAACCCTGCGCATGATCGGCGGCTTCGAGCAGCCAACAAGCGGCCTCATTGAGTTGAAGGGTGAAGACGTCACCTTCCTCCCCGCCCACGAGCGCGACGTCAACACCGTCTTCCAGAGCTACGCGCTCTTCCCGCATCTCACCATCTTCGAGAACGTTGCCTTCGGCCTTCGTCGTTCTGGCATTAAGGGTGACGAGGTTACGCGTCGCGTTGGCGAAGCGCTCGAACTCGTGCAGCTGATCGGCTACGAGAAGCGCAAGCCGGCACAACTCTCCGGCGGACAGGCACAGCGCGTCGCACTTGCACGCGCCCTGGTGAATCGCCCCGCCGTGCTTCTGCTTGATGAACCGCTCGGCGCACTCGACCTGAAGCTGCGCAAGCAGATGGGCATCGAGCTCAAGCGCATTCAGCGCGAAGTTGGCATCACCTTCATCTATGTCACCCACGACCAAGAGGAGGCCATGACGATGTCGGATCGCATCGCCGTCATGAACAAGGGTCACTACGAGCAGCTCGCCGGACCAGAAACCCTGTACGAGCGCCCAACAACGCGCTTCGTCGCGAGCTTTGTCGGCGCAAGCAATCTGCTCGAGGGGAAGATCGGTTCGGATGGCGAATCGTGGACCGTCACGCTCCCCTCGGGCGATGTTGTGCGCGCACCCAAGAACCTCGGCGACATTGGCACGGGCGGCGCAATCGGCGTGCGCCCAGAGAAGCTCACGCTGCTTGAGCCAGGGCAAGAGTCGAAGGGGAATCGCCTCGATGGCACGGTTGTTGATACGAGTTACCTCGGTGTGCTGACGCAGTACACCGTGGAAGGCGCAGGTGGGCTGCGACTTCTCGTGAGCGAGCAGAACGTCGACCGCACAACGCGGAGCGACACGTGGCGACCCGGCGAGCGGGTTGCTTTGACCTGGAAACCCGAGCACGGCTTCGTGGTCGGCGATTCGAAGAGCGCCTAAGGCGCAGAAGGAGGGCACGATGAGCACCGAGAAGAAGAACGAGATGCTGGTAAGCCGACGAACGGTTCTCAAGGTTGGAGCGGCCGCCGCTGGCACCGCCGCCTTCCTCGCCGCATGCGGCACCTCTGGCAGCTCGACGTCGCCGAGCCCAAAGCCGTCGCAGTCCGACACCATCTCCGATGTTGTCAACGTCGCGAACTGGACGCTCTATATCGACCTGAGCGAAGACGAGTTGGCTCGACCAACGGTGACCGCCTTTGAGACGGAGTACAGCACCAAGGTCAACTACGTTGAAGCGATCAACGACAACGATTCCTTCTTCGGCACGATCCAAGCGCCACTGAAGGCCGGTGAAGATACGGGCTGGGATATCGCCACGCTGACCGACTGGATGGCGGCGCGAATCATTCGCCTCGGCTGGGCCGAAAAGCTGAAGACCGCACACATGAGCAACTTCACCGCGAACCTGCTCGACGTGTACAAGGGGCGCAGCTTTGACCCAAGCGTTGAGTACCTCGCCCCGTGGGCGGGCATCGTTGGCGGCATCGCGGCGAACAAGACCACCGCAGGCTTCGTGAAGGGGTTCAAGGACCTCTTCGACCCACGACTGAAGGGGAAGGTCTCGCTCCTCACCGAGATGCGCGACACCATTGGGCTCGCCATGCTCGCCAACGGCGACGACCCGGCAAAGGCGGACCGCGCCTCATTCGACCGCGCGATCGCACTCATTGAGCCAAGCGTGGCCGACGGCACCGTTCGGGCCTTTACCGGCAACGACTACAAGGAGCTCATCGTGAAGGGCGACGTGGCGGCATGCGTTGCCTGGCGCGGCGACGTAGTCCAGATCGGCTACGAGGATGCGAACATCGTCTGGGTCACCCCAACCGATGGCTGCACCTTCTCTTCCGACAACATGTTGATCCCGCTCGGCGCAGCGCATAAGTACACCGCGGAGAAGTGGATGGACTGGTATTACAAGCCAGAGATCGCCGCTCAGCTCACCGCCTACGTGCAGTACGTATCCCCGGTGAAGGGGACGAAAGAAGAGATTGCGAAGATTGACGCGTCGCTCGCAAGCGACCCGTTCATCTTCCCTGACGCGGCGCTCGAGGCACAGCTCAATGTGTTCGCCGGCCTCTCTGAAGAGGACGAGATCTACATGAACGACGCCTTCAGCGCCCTTCAGGGCAACTAAGCAACCGCACTAAGCGGAGCCGACGGTGATCGCGTTCCTGCGTCGGCGACCGGGGCTGCTGCCCCTGTTGCTGCTCGCGCCCGCGATCGCCTGGCTGGTGGCGTTCTACGTCTACCCAGCCATCCAGATGCTGCAAGCCAGCCTCTGGAGCGGCACCCTTGAGACGGGGTTCGCCTTCTCATGGGCGAATGCGGCGACCTACCCCGAGGCGCTCGGTCGCTACTCGGATCAGTTCTTACGTTCGATCTTGTATGCGGCGGTGTCGACGGTGGTCTGTCTGGCTCTCGCCTTCCCGCTCGCATACACCATCGCCTATCGCGCGGGGCGATTCCGCACGCTCTTGCTCTTCATCGTTATCGCGCCGTTCTTCACCTCGTTCCTCTTGCGCGTCCTCGCCTGGAAGACGGTTCTCGGAGACGATGGCTTTCTTCTGGGGCCGCTCAAGTCAATCGGCCTGCTTCCTGAAGAGTTCCGCATTCTTGCTACGCCAATTGCCGTGATCTTTGGCATCTCGTACAACTTCTTCCCGTTCATGGTGCTGCCGATTTACGTTTCACTCGAGAAGATTGACCGCCGACTGGTTGAGGCAGCAAAGGATCTATACGCCGGACCAGCCCGGGCTTTTCAGCGCATCACGTTGCCACTCGCACTCCCTGGCGTCTTCGCCGGCTCGCTGCTTGTCTTTATTCCTGCGATGGGCGACTTCGTGAACGCAGAGCTGCTCGGAAGTGTGCAGACTCGCCTCATCGGCAATGTGATCCAGAGCCGCTTCTTAGTGAACAACGACTACCCGACCGCGGCGGCGCTCAGCTTCATGTTGATGGCCGGCATCCTCGCTGCAGTCTTCATTTACGCGCGCGTGCTCGGCACCGATGAACTTGAGACGGGGATCGGCTGATGCTGCGTTGGCTCGGTCGCAATGCCCTTCGTGCCTATACCGGGCTGGCCCTGGTCTACCTGTTGCTGCCGATCTTTATCGTTGCCCTCTTCAGCTTCAACGACCCAGTCGGCAAGACGAACTACACCTGGGTCGGCTTCACCCTCGATCACTGGGCAAATCTCTTCGCGATTCCTGGCCTGCTCGATTCGGTAATCGTCAGCATTCGGATTGCGTTCATCTCTACGCTCATCGCCACAACGCTCGGCACGCTCGCCGCCCTGGCACTTGTGCGCTATCAGTTCCGTGGGCGACCGGGGACCAGCCTCTTCATCTTCTTGCCGCTCGCCACCCCAGAGATCATCCTCGGCGCATCACTGCTCACCCTCTTCGTGGCGATTGGTAGGCCCCCCTTCTTCCCACTGAATGAGTTCACGATCCTCATTGCGCACATCACCTTCAACATCAGCTACGTGATCGTGACCGTTCGCGCACGTCTCGCCGGCTTCGATCGCCGCCTCGAAGAGGCGTCGGCCGACCTCGGCGCCGATGGGTGGCAGACCTTCTGGCGCGTCACCTTCCCGCTGATCCTCCCTGGCATCGCCGCGGCGGGTCTCCTGGCCTTCAGCCTCTCCATTGATGACTTCGTGATCACCAACTTCACCGCTGGGCGCACCACCACCTTCCCGATGTTCGTTTGGGGCTCGGCGCGCGTTGGCGTGCCGCCGCAGGTCAACGCCATCGGCACGATCTTCTTTGTTGCTGCGGTGAGCGCTGTGGCGATCGGCTCGTTCCTGCAGCGGAGGCGCGCATGAGCAACGATCGCGGTCCAATTCCGCCACATAGCGTGATCTCTTCGGTGTGGGGTCGCGCCGCCAACGTTGATGTGGAGCGCGGTGAGGGCTCCTGGCTAATTGATCGTAGCGGCGAGCGCTGGCTCGACTACACCTCGGGGATTGGCGTGGTGAACACGGGGCATGCGCATCCGAAGATTGCCGCCGCCATTGCCGAGCAGGCCACCAAGCTGATCCATGGCCAGCAGAACATCGTCTTCCATGAGCCAGGGCTGCGGCTGCACGAGCGACTCAGCACGGTGCTCGACGGTGGGCCGTGGGGCGTCTTCTTGTCGAACTCTGGATCGGAGGCAGTCGAGGCGGCGGTGAAGCTGGCGCGACGCGCCACCAAGCGCCGCGTGATCCTCACCTTCCGCGGCGGCTATCACGGTCGCACCGCGCAGACGATGGCGCTGACCACGGCGAAGAACGTCTACCGCGGCCACTTCGAACCACTCCCAGGTTCGGTCTACAGCACCGCATTCCCCTCCTGCTTCCGTGCACCCGTTGAGGCACGCGACCCTGCCGTTGCGGGCGCCCCAGGCGCCTGCGCTGGGTGCAGCTGCCGCTGGGAGGAGGAGTGGGATCTCACACTGCACACCCTCGCCAGTGCCGAGGATGTTGCCGCCGTCATCGTTGAGCCGATCCTGGGCGAGGGTGGCTATGTCGTGCCGCCGGCTGGCTTCCTGCCACGACTTCGCGAACTCACCCGCGAGCTCGGCATTCTGCTGATCGCCGACGAGGTGCAGACCGGGTACGGGCGCACCGGAAAGATGTTCGCCGTGCAGCACCAGAACGTTGAGCCCGACATCTTGGTGATGGCAAAGGGGATCGCTTCTGGTCTCCCCCTCTCCGGGATCATCGCTCGTAAGGAGCTGCTCGACACCTGGGAGCCGGGCACACACGGCGGCACCTACGGCGGCAACGTCGTTGCCTGCGCGGCCGCTCTTGCAACCCTTGATGTCATTGAGGAAGAGGGGCTCGTTGCGAACGCGGCAGCCCGCGGCACACAGATGATTGACGGCCTGCGCAAGATCGCAGCCGGTCGCGCTGGCATCGGCGACGTGCGCGGACTCGGGCTGATGCTTGCCCTTGAGTTTGTTCAGCCTGGTGCAGGCGACAGTCGCGTTCCTGACGCTGCCGCGGTGAAGCGTGTGATCGCCGAGGCGAACAAGCGTAAGTTGCTACTGCTCTCCGCCGGCTCGTACGCGCAGGTCATTCGCATCATTCCGCCACTGGTCACGACCGCGGCAGAGATTGACCTGGCCTTGAAGATTCTGGAAGAGTCGCTCGACGCTGCAGGCGTTACCCGCAGCTAATCGGCGGCGGGGATCCCCCGCCTAGCTCAGCAGGTCGGCTGGTGCAGGTGGGAGCGGATCGGCTACCTGCGTCACATAGCGCTCCACGAGCGTGCGTGAACCGGCGACACCAAGCTGCGAGAAGAGCGACTGGAACTTCGCGCGCTGTGTCTCGAGGATCTCTGGCGTACCAGCCGCCTCCCAGAGCGCCTGCTTGAATGGCCCGAGCGCCTTCTTGCGCGTGCGATAGAGGAACTGCTCGTCGCTATCTCCTGGCTTCGCCTCATCGGCGGCGTTCGCGCGCAACCATGCGGTGATCTCGGCGCGCAAGTTGGCATCGAGGGCCGGGTGATCGAGCAGGATGTTCTGGAATCCAGTGGCGAGGTGGATCTCTGCGGCGCCCACCTCTGGGAAGCGATGGAAGAGATCTTCAGGGAGTGTCGACGCACCGTGCTGCACCGCACCGGCGAGACCACGAGCGCGAGCCAGTTCGCCAAGCTCCTGAAGCACCGTGAAGTCGAGTGCGACCTCGGCGACGCCGCCACCTGGGAGTGGCACACCGCCGTGGCTCGTGCCGGTCTGTACCGAAACTTTGCGCAGACCACGCGCTCCAGCGCGGCGGCTGGCGAGGGCAACATCAAACTCGTCGAGATACGCGGCCAGCTCTTCGGCGGTGGAGTTCTGATGCCCGACCTCGCCGATCTCACCACCCATGCTGATCTCAATGCCGGCAGGCTCCAGCTCGCGAACGAGGGCGACCGCCTCGGCGGTGCGAACGGCATTCACGCGTTGCTGCTCTGGCACCGTTGGCAGTGCGAGGTCTACGAGTGTGGAGGCGTCGATGTCGATGTTGCGATACCCAGCGTCAACCGCGAGTCGGCAGGCACGTGCGATCTCGGAGGCGACTCCTTCAGGATCGGTGGCGTACTTCTTGGCGACAAATTGGTAGTGGTCACCTTGAATGAAGACTGGTCCGCGCCAGCCGGCGGCAATGGCACCACAGAGGATGCTCGTGGCGTAGTCGGCGGGGCGCTGGAAGGTGTAGGTCTGCTCGGAGCGTGCCAACTCAAAGATGAGTGCTGCGCCATCCATGGCGGCGGCGGTCTCGAGCGCGGTACGAGCCATCTCAAAGACCTGGCTACGCAGGTTCAGCGCTGGAACGGTAAGGCCCTCATAGGCGCCGTTGGCTCGTGCCGCATAGAGCGGCGCGATGCTGGCGCTCTGGATTCCTGCGGCGACAGCTGTGGCACGTGCCAGCCACTGCGCCGCAGCCACAGTCGCCTCGTCGGTCGAGAAGGCGGCGGTCCAAGCGATCGTGGCGGCGCCGCTATCGCGCAGCTGCTTCGGATCAAGGATTTCGACCGCGCCTGCCGGCGTAACGCGCAGTGAAGCGCTCAACAGTTGGCGGAGGACTGCGGGTGAGGAGGCGATGCGTGTCATGCAGGAATCGTAGCGCGAATTGGAACGCGCTTCGTTCTAGGAAGTCGCAAGCTCTCGCTCACGCGCCGCCAGCTGACTGCTGTAGGCGGCCTGCGTGACGCCGACCCGCGCCGCGAGTTCAGGGAGCGCCGCCCAAGAGAAGTCATCCCAGCCACCGCTGCCGTTCCAGGTTGCGAGAAGCGCCGGGGGGCGTCGCGCGCCCCCATCGAGTGCTGGTGCGCGCAGCAGATGTGCCGACTCCACGTGGCTCTGCGCTCCCCCATCACCACCAAGCACGATCACGAGCCCGAGTCGATGCAGGTCATCCTCTGGCACGCGCAGGTTTGCGCCGCGCAGGAGGTCAAGCAACTCCGCAAGATCGTGGCCAGGTGCCGTTGCGATGAGGGGGAAGCCGCGAACCAGGGAGCGAACCACGGTCTTCGTGGTTGCTGCGCTCAAGCGCTCAATCAGTCCGTGGGCGATGAGTCGCGTGGAGCGTGGACTGCGCGGCGCGCCGCCGGCACCTGCAACGAGGCAGCCAACACCTGCGGGATCAGTGAGCCAGACGAAGGCCTCCTCTGGCGCGATCTTGATCTCGGCGCTCTCAGCGCCAGCTGGGAGCGGTGAGGCGGCGGCGATTGCTGCAGCGAGCGCATCGCGGCGATCGGCTGACGCACTCCCCGTTACGACAATAGGGACGCCCGCATCGGCGAGGGCGGTGACCTGTGCCGCCAGCGTTGCGCTGATCTGCCCCGCGGCCACGAGGTTGCGCAGTGCCACGTGGCTCATGAGCGCGCCGCCGTCAACGTATTGGTGCGAATGGAGATGTCGATCCACGCCGATTCGGTGCCAATCATCGTCTCTCGCCCATGCCCTGGAATCACGCGCGTCGCAGGGTCAAGAGTCCGTAGTCTCCCCAACGAGTCGAGCATGGCCGCAGCGTCACCGCCGGGGAGATCAGTTCTCCCCCATCCGCCAAAGAAGAGGGTGTCGCCACTGAGCAGGAGGCCTGCGCTCGCATCGAACAACGAGATGGATCCTTCGGTGTGGCCAGGCGTGTGCAGCACGGTGAAGTTGATGCTCCCTGCAGTGATTTGGTCTCCATGGTTCAGATCGCGTGTGGGCACCACCGCTGGGATGGGGAATGGTGCGGCGAGCGGCTGCGGTTCCATCAGGCGATGGCGGTCGAGTGGGTGCACGCCGATCGGCAGCTCCTCGTGATGGTGCGTTTTGTGGTGCGTCGCCAGTGCCGCCATCTCGCCCATGTGGTCCCAGTGACCGTGGGTTGCGAGCGCCAAGACCAAGCGCCAGCCGCGCTCGGCGAGCTGCGTGGTGAGTGTGGCGAGAGATGGGATCGCAGGGTCAACGACGATCGCCTCTCGGCGCTCAGGATCGCCAACGAGCACCACGTTGGTGCGCAGCGGCCCGATCGGTAGCACCTGCACCTCAATCATCGGCGTGGCCGTTCAATCGGCTGAAACGCACGGGGGTCCAGTTCGGCGCGCAGTGTCTCCTCGTTCGCGGCTGAAAGTTCAACCAGACGTTCGAGCAGTGCAATGCGCTTCTCCGCCTCAGCTGGATCAGGGGCTCCCTTCGCGATGGGCAACATGCCAGCCACGCCGACGCGATCAAGGCCTCGCCCGCCAAGCGACGCGGCGTACCGCACCGCCCAGAGAAGAATCTCAACAGGTTCTGGATCTTCATCGCCTGGCGCAGGAACGAGCGCGAGGATTAGGCCGCGATCTCCCGGCCACGTCGCGGCGGCACGCCACGACTCTGGGTCGCGAATCGGATTGATCACCAGGCTCTCCGCTGGAATCTGCAACCACTCGTCTCGATTCATGCCGACAAGGTTCCCGCCAACCGGGAGCAGCGCGCGATGGACGCCTGCTAGCGCAGCCATTCGTTCAGCCAAGTGATCGCGCGACGTGGGCTCAGCGGCCGTCAGCTCTGGGCACTCAACGAAGTGGATCGCCGCGTTGGATTCTGGCTCGCTGCTAAACGCGGCGGGATCAAGAAGTGTTGCAAACACGATTAGAAAGGCAATTGAAAGCGCAGGACCGCAAGCTCGCGCCAATTGACGTAGATCGCTATGAACCCGACAAAAACAAGAAGACTTAAAGCTAGATCCCCACCACGCCAGTTCATGACGGATGCAGACCAACGGCGACGCATTGCCTCCGCTCGGGTGGGCTGCACAAGCACGCCGAAGATCAGCCCTGTGAGTAGCCCGCCAATATGCGCGGAGTTATCAATGCCGCCACCAACGAACCCGACGCCGAATCCGAGCACGATGTTGATCAGCAGTAGGCCGCCAACACGACCGAGCGCTTCGCGCATGCCTCGCTCAACAAGTGGGCGATGCGCCCACTCTGCGCCAAGGGCGATGCCGAAGAGAGCGAAGACGCCGCCCGATGCGCCGACCGAGTACCCGCCGGGCAACCAGATTGCGCTTGCAAGTGATGCGCCAATGACTCCGATGAAGTACCAGCCGATGAGACGCTTCGCGCCGTACAGGCGATAGACCAGCTGTGCGGCAATGTCGAGTGCAATGGCGTTGAAGCCGAGATGAAGCGCCCACGACTGCCAGTCCGGATCAATCCCTCCGTGCACGAAAGCAACGGTGAAGAGACGCCATGGATACCCCGTTAGATAGTCAGAACCGTTGAGGTCGATTTTGGTCAGCGCAAAGAGCTCGGCAAGTGCCGGATCAAGCTTTGTAATCACGGAGAGGACGATGGTCACGGCGAGTAGCGCACGCGGCACCCACGACCCGCCAGGGATGCCACGGGCGCGGCGGAAGGCGGCCTGAGAGCGGAGCGAGGAACCGCCTGTCTCTTTGGTGAGCCAGCCGATGCGCGAGGCGATCTCAGCGCGGGCGTCGCTGTTCGGGGCACTGCCTTCGGCTTGGCGGTAGGTGGCGAGGGCGATGGCGAGGTCGCCACGGCGAACCTCCTCCATGGCGCGACGGCGGAGGGCGAGGAAGCGCAACTCTTGGTCTGCGGAGTTGGCGGCAATCTCGAGATACTCCGCCGCCTCGTCGTCGCGCTCTAGGCGCAGCAACGCCTCAGCGGCGCCATAGGCGGCACGCTCAGCGAGGAGGCGATCGTCGCTTGGGGTTGCGCCAGCAACGGCGGCGGCAAAGGCGAGAGCGGCCCCCTCGGCGTCACCGCGGTCAAGGGCGTCAACGCCAAGCTCCATGCGGCTCGGCAGGTCGGTCGCTTCGGAGGGTGGGCGCTGCGCTTCACTCATCTGTTGCAGCGTACGCGATGCGCTACGAGGCGGCAGGCGACTCGCGATCTGGAAGGAGGAGTGCCACCAAGAGGTCGGTGACTGCGGCTGGATCCCCGGCTGGGCGCTCAACCTCAAGCGGCGGCGGAGCATCCCCGCGCTCCCCTGTCGGCACTCCCGCAGGAGCTGACCCTTCAGGCCTCGTCACAACGAGTCGTGCGCCGACATAGGTGCACGCTTCAAGCACGGTGGCAACGACCGAATCATTAACAGGATCGACCAAGAGGACTGCGTCGAAGCTTGTCAGATAGCGCAGCGCCAACTGGAGGTCGGCGGCATCCATCTCAAGTGAACCCGCCCCATCAACTGCGGTTGCCAACGCACCGTCGCGAATGAGGGCTACGTGACCAATCCCCGACGCTGCAAGTTTCGTGATGACCGCCTCGCCCGCTGCGTCAACACCGATCTTGCTCACCATCTCAACAGGTTCACCAGCGGCGGCGAGGGCGAGTGCCGCGGTCGCGGCATAGCTACCAAGACCGTAGGTTGCCCCCTCGGCGCGCGCGCGTACGGTACCGATTACTACGATCATGCCGACGCCG
>QWRK01000018.1 GCA_003670455.1 Candidatus Aquidulcis sp.
TACGGGGGTAACGACAAACCGTGGGGTGGTGCATGCGCCGCACACGGTGATCGCCGCCGGTCCGTGGAGTGGTGTTATCGCCAAGCTCGCCGCTCTCGATCTAGCGATCGCACCAACGATTCGCCAAAAACTTGTCATCCCGAATCTTCCAGTGATTGATCAGTCGGGACCGATGACGATCGATGATGAGACGGGATCGCACTGGCGCCCAGCACTTGCTGGCGCGTACGCGTTGCGCACCGACCCGACGACGCCCGTCGGCGAGCCGCTCCTCGAGGTGCCGACCGACGATGCGATGGCCCACGCGCTCCTCGATCCCGCATCCCCAACATCGCTCGCCTTGCTGGCCCCGTTCTGGCGCGATGTCTGGCGCGATGGCCCACCGGCGTGGCACCTGATGGCCGGACAATATGAATACACCCCAGATCATCGACCCTTCATTGGGCCTACTGATCAGCCAGGCCTCTTCGTGAACACCGGCTATTCAGGTCACGGGGTCATGTGCAGCGCCGGCGGCGCCCGCCGCACCGTTGACCTGCTGTTGGGGCGTGCCGCGGCGGCCGAAGAGCCATTCCGTGTCGGCCGACCGATGACCTCGCGAGCACGCGACGTTCTTTGATCCCGTGCGTAGGCTCTGGTACGCTGCACCCATGACAAATAGCGCACTGCTTTTGACCCCAGTTCTCGGTGGTCTCTTTGTGCTCTTTGCCGCCCTCATTGGGGGCATTAGCAACCTACTCGGGTTGCTTATTCAGCCCCGGCGGGGCTGAGGAGACCAGAGGCGCGGAGACACCGCCCGAAGGAAACTTCAGAACCCCGCCGAAGAGGCGGGGTTTTTTATTGACGAAGTGAAGGGGGATCGATGACGCAGGCAGGGCACGTACCAGGCGCAGGGACTCCGGCCGCGAGTGCTGCAGAGCGCGCGCGACGCGACATGTTGCGCGATGCGCGCGTGACCGCTCGTGATGGCGTACGCCCGCGCATTGGTGCCGACGCACTCTGTGAGGCGATCCTGCTGCAGGGGAGCGACACCATCTGGGGCTACCCAGGCGGCGTGATCCTTCCGCTCTATGACGTGCTCGTCGACCACCCAGAGCTGCGCCACATCTTGGTCCGTCATGAGCAGGCTGCCTCGCACGCCGCGGACGGCTACGCACGCGCCTCTGGCAACGTTGGAGTCTGCCTCGGCACCTCTGGCCCTGGTGCCACCAACCTCGTGACCGGCATCGGTACCGCCATGCTCGACTCCGTGCCCGTTGTGGTGATCACGGGGAACGTTCCGAACGCCCTCATCGGCAAGGACGCCTTCCAAGAGATCGACATCACGGGCATCACGCTCCCTATGACGAAGCACAACTATCTGGTGCGCAGCGCCGATGAGATTCCGCATGTCATTGCTGAGGCGTTCCATCTTGCGCGCAGCGGTCGACCTGGACCGGTGCACGTTGACATCACCAAAGATGCGCTGATGGGCGAAACCAAAGCGACGCACCCTTCAGTCGCAGAGATTGAGGCGGGGCTCCCTGGCTACAAGCCGAAGCTCGATGGCCATCCACGTCAAATCAAGTTGCTCGCCGAGGCGATCGCTGGTGCGAAGCGCCCAGTCATTCTTGCTGGGCACGGCGTGTTGATCGCTGGCGCAGAGCGCGAGCTGCTCGAACTGGCGCGCACGGCGCACATTCCAATCACCTGGACACTTCTTGGCATCGGTGTCATCGATGAGACCGATCCACTCGCCTATGGCTACATGGGAATGCACGGCTGGAAGCATGTGAATCGCGCGATCCAATCTGCCGACCTGCTCATCGGTATCGGCATGCGCTTCGATGACCGCGTCACAGGGAACGTGCGCACCTATGCGCCGAAGGCGAAGATCGTGCACATCGACATTGATCCGGCAGAGATCGGCAAGAACGTCGTCGCCGATCTGCCAATCGTGGGCGATGCGAAGCACGTGCTTGATGCGCTGCTGCCACTCGTCACAAAGGTTGATCCGGCCACTCGAGCCGACTACTTTGCCGAACTGGCAACCTGGCGCACCGAGAGCGAAGGTTCTTCGTGGCACGGCTCCGGTGGCTTCCGCGAAGGGGTGCTCTCTGCAGACTTTGTCGTGGACCGAATCGCTGCAGGCTCAAACTTCGATGCCAACCTCACCGCCGACGTGGGCCAGAACCAGATGTGGGTCGCGCGTTACGGCAGCTTCCGTCGTGCTAACTCGCACCTCTCATCGGGCGGACTCGGCACCATGGGCTTCGCTCTCCCTGCTGCGATGGGCGCCGCAGTGGCGGTACCAGAGAAGGTTTCGTGGGCAATCGCCGGTGACGGCGGATTCCAGATGACGTTGCAGGAGTTGGCAACCATCGTGCAGGAGCGCATCCCCGTGAAGATCGCGCTGATGGACAACAAGAAGTTGGGAATGATTCGCCAGTGGCAAGAGATTGTGTATGGCGGGAACTACCACTCGGAGCAGTTGGCGGGGCCGGATTATCTGAAGCTCTGTGAGGCGTACGGCCTTCCCGCCTGGAAGGTCTCGAAGCCCGAAGAGGTCGATGCTGCAGTTGCTGCAGCGCTCGCCGCCGATGGCCCAGCGCTGATCTGGTTCGAGATCGCCGAACGACAGAACGTCTATCCGATGATGCCAGCAGGGAAGGGTCTCTCCGACCTGATCGACAAGTGGGGCGATGACGGCGAAGACGTCACCGAGGGTGCAACCGGTCCACGAGTGGATCCAATGGATCCGACCAGCGGCGGTGCGAAGTGACTCCGACCTCTACGGCACGATCTCTTCCAGGATCCGGTGAGGAGCGCCGACACCTGATCGTGGCGATCGTCAACAACAAGCCGGGCGTGTTGAATCGTGTGGCGAGCCTGATGCGCGCGCGTAACTTCAACATTGAGTCGCTCGCCGTTTCGGTGACGGAGCGCAGCGACACGTCGCGCATGACCCTGACGATCGTGGGCGATGAGGTCCACGTTGAGCAGGCGGCGAAGCAGCTCTACAAGCTGATCGATGTGCTGAAGGTGCAAGACGTGACCGACGAGTCGATCGTTGAGCACGAATTCGCCCTGATTAAGGTGCGCGCAACCAAGCGGACGCGCCCCGAGATCGTGAGCGTTGCGGAGATGCATCGGTCCAAGGTGGTCGACCTTGGTGATGAGGCGGTAATCGTCGAAGCGGTTGGGGAGCCAACCGAGATCGACACGTTGGTCGAGCTCCTTCGGGAGTTCGGAATCAAGGAGCTGGTGCGAACCGGCTCAGTAGTGATGTCCCGCGGCAGCGGGTCAATTGAGGAGCAGGTGAAGCGATGAGCGTAAAGATGTACTACAGCGCCGAGGCGCCACTCGAGGCCTTGAAGGGCCAGGTCATCGCCGTGATCGGGTACGGCAGCCAGGGGCACGCCCACGCTCGTAACCTGAAGGAGTCGGGGCTCACCGTCATCATCGGCCTCAAGGAAGGCTCAAAGAGCCGCGCCGTTGCCACCGCCGACGGCTTTGAGGTCTTCACCGCCGCTGAGGCAACGAAGCGCGCCGACGTGGTGATGATCGCCGCGCCCGACACGGCGCAGAAGGCGCTCTACGACAGCGAGATCGCAGGCAACTTGAAGAAGGGTGCACTGCTGCTGTTCGCTCACGGCTTCAACATTCATTTCGGTCGCATCAAGCCAGCCGAGGGAACCGATGTCGGCATGATCGCGCCGAAGGGGCCAGGCCACCTCGTGCGCTCCGTCTACGTTTCTGGCGGCGGTGTGCCTGCGCTCTTCGCCGTTGGGCAAGAGGCGAGCGGCACTGCACGTGCTCGAGTCATGGCGTACGCCAACGGACTCGGCTGCACGCGCGCGGGAATCATGGAGACGACCTTCAAGGATGAGACCGAGAGCGATCTCTTCGGCGAACAGGCTGTGCTCTGCGGCGGCACCGCGCAACTCGTGAAGAGTGCGTGGGAGACGCTGGTTGAGGCTGGCTACGACCCAGAGCTCGCCTACTTCGAGACGATGCATGAGTTGAAGCTCATCGTTGACCTGATGTATCGCGGCGGACTCGACTTCATGCGCTTCTCTGTTTCTGACACCGCAGAGTGGGGCGACTACACGTCGGGCCCGCGCATCATTGATGCGTCGGTGAAGGCGCGCATGAAGGAGGTGCTCACCGAGATTCAGGATGGCACCTTCGCCAAGCGTTGGATTGCTGAAGATGAGGCGGGCCGCCCAGAGTACAAGCGCTTGCGCGCCGCAAACTCGGGCCACCCAATCGAAAAGGTCGGCAAGGCGCTGCGCCACCAGATGACCTTCTTGAATCCAGTCGAGGTCGACATGGATGGCGCACAGGGCGCCGCGGAGAAGGGCGCCGCCCAGTGAACGGCGCTCCTGGCCCAGGCGTCGCCACCGGCGCCGTTCGCATCTTCGACACAACCCTGCGCGATGGTGAGCAGGCGCCAGGCGCCGGCCTCACCGTTGCCGAGAAGCTGGAAGTTGCGCGACAACTCGCCAAGCTGAAGGTTGACGTCATTGAGGCGGGCTTCCCCGCCGCATCTGAAGGCGACTTTGAGGCGGTGCGACAGATCGCCCTCGCCACGAAGGGGATCGGCATCGCCGCCCTTGCCCGCTGCAAGGATGGCGATCCACAGCGTGCCATTGATGCGATCAAGGTGTCGGATCGACCGCACCTGCATCTCTTCATTGCAACCTCTGACATTCACCTGACGCACAAGCTGCGCACCACCCGCGAGGCGGCTCTCGCCGAGGCGGTGAAGTGGGTGAAGTACGCCCGCGAGAAGTTGGGCCGCGATGCCGAGGTGGAGTTCTCCGCCGAGGATGCAAGCCGCACCGATCACGACTACCTACTGCAGGTGTACGAGGCGGTCGTAGAGGCTGGCGCTTCGACCGTGAACATCCCGGACACGGTCGGCTACGCCATTCCGTCGGAGTACGCCGCACTGACGAAGTTAGTGGTCGATCGCGTTGGACGCGACGCCACGATCAGCGTCCACTGCCATAACGACCTTGGCCTCGCGACGGCCAACACGTTGGCGGCGGTGCAAGCCGGTGCGCGACAGGTTGAGGTGACCATCAACGGACTCGGCGAGCGCGCTGGAAACGCCTCGCTTGAAGAGGTGGTGATGGCGCTGCGCACCCGACCGGGGCAGTTCGAGTCGCACGACATTCACGTGCAGACCGAGCAGCTGACATCGGCGAGCCGACTTGTCTCGTATCTGACCGGGTTCGCCGTGCAGCCGAACAAGGCGATCGTTGGCGCAAACGCGTTTGCGCATGAGTCGGGGATCCATCAGGACGGCGTCCTGAAGAATCCGCTCACCTACGAAATCATGACGCCGCAGTCGGTCGGCCTCGTTGGCTCCAGCCTGACGATTGGCAAGCTTTCGGGTCGCCGTGGCTTGCAGGCAAAGTTCGCCGAGCTCGGCCACGACCTCAGCGGCGAGGCGCTCGATGCTCTTTACCGCGAGGCGATCGCCCTCGCCGACGTGAAGAAGGAGCTGACCGACGCCGACCTGCTCGCGCTTGTCGACAAGCGGGCAGCCACCGGGAGCGCCGCAACCATTGAGCTGCTCGACTGGAGCGTTGCCAGCTCACGCGGCGGCGGCTCTTCTGGGCGGGTTGAGGTGCGCGTGAACGGTGTAGAGGCCACGGCGGAATCCACGGGGAACGGCCCCGTCGACGCCCTCTATGAGGCTATCGACAAGGCGGTCGCCCCAACCCTCGGCTGGAGCCCGATCCTCGCCGAGTACGAGATCCGTGCGGTGAGCGAGGGCGAAGATGCCCAGGGTCAGGTGACGGCGAAGTGTCGCCGCTCTACCGATCTCGACGCAGAGGGGAAGCCGCTTCCAAACGCACCGATGGTCACAGGACAAGGCCTCTCCACGAACATCATTGATGCGTCGCTCGTTGCCTACGTCTCTGCAGCGAACAAGCTCGCTGCGCTTGAGTCGGGTTCGGCCAGCGCGCCAACGAAGGGATCGCGCGAGGCGATGCAGTGAGCGAGACGCTCGCAGCACCGCTCTCCTCGGCACTGCGTGATGGTGCCGCCGATCATCTGATCGTCACCATTCCAGGTGATGGTGTTGGCCCCGATGTCGTTGCAGCGGCGCGCCGCGTGCTCGATGCGGCGGGCTCGAAGTTTGGTTTCAAGCTCGCTTGGCGCGAGATCTTGGCTGGTGGCTGCGCCATCGACGCGCACGGCGTTGCCGTTCGCGAAGAGGATCTGCTGGTCGCCGATACGGCCGACGCGCTGCTTCTCGGTGCCGTTGGCGGACCGAAGTGGGATAACCCGAACGGCACTGTCCGACCCGAGCAGGCACTCTTCGCATTTCGCACGCGCTACGAACTGTTCGCCAATCTTCGCCCCGTCACGATCTACCCAGAGCTCGCCGACGCCTCACCGCTGAAGGCCGAGCGCCTGAAGGGTGTTGACATGCTGATGGTGCGCGAGCTCACCGGCGGCCTCTACTTCGGTAAGCCGTCGGGTGAAGAGGTCACACCAACGGGGCGACGCGCCGTTGACACACTGCCGTATCACGAGGATGAGATCCATCGTGTTGCCATGATCGCCTTTGAGTTGGCACGCACACGACGAAAGTCGGTGACCTCTGTCGACAAGGCGAACGTGCTCTCCACGAGCCGCCTCTGGCGCAAGGTTGTGACCGAGGTGGGCGCCGACTACCCCGATGTGAAGTTGGAGCATCGCCTCGTCGATTCCACCGCAATGCTCCTCGCAACCTGGCCTGCCACCTTCGATGTGGTCGTCACCGAGAACCTCTTCGGCGACATCCTCTCGGACGAGGCGGCCGTGCTGGCCGGATCACTCGGCATGCTCCCCTCCGCCTCGCTCGGTGCGCGTCGCACGGCGCACGGCACCTTCGGCCTCTACGAGCCGATCCACGGATCTGCCCCCGACATCGCGGGGAAGAATCTCGCGAACCCGATCGGCACGATCCTCTCTGCAGCGATGATGCTCCGCGAGTCGCTCGGCCGCGCCGATGCCGCCGCCGCCGTTGAGCAGGCGGTAGCCAACACGATTCGCATGGGCGTGCGCACCGCTGACCTTGCTCCAGGGCTCGACGCCGCTGGTGCCCGCGCCGCAGGCTTCACCCTTGCGGGCACCCGCGAGGCGACCGACGCCATCGTCGAGCAGCTGTTGAGCCTGAAGTGACCAGCAGTAGCGCCGCCGATCGCGAGCCGGTCCTCCTCTACGACACCACGCTGCGCGACGGCGCCCAGAGCGAAGGTCTGATCCTTTCACTGCAAGACAAGCTGCGCATCGCACGCGCGCTCGACGAGTTCGGCATGCTGGCAATTGAAGGCGGATGGCCAGGTTCCAACCCGAAGGACATTGAGTTCTTTGCCGCGGCGAAGAAGATTCGCTGGGAGCGCGCACGACTCGCCGCATTCGGCAGCACGCGCCACAAGTCGAACAAGCCTGGCGACGATGCGAACCTGAATGCGCTCCTCGACGCCGAGACGCCGATCGTCACGATCTTCGGCAAGAGCTGGACCCTGCATGTAGAGGCAGTCCTTGAGGCGTCCCGCGCCGAGAACCTCGCGATGATCTCGGAGAGCGTCGCCTACATCGCCGAACGCGGTCGCGAGATGGTCTATGACGCGGAGCACTTCTTTGACGGCTATGAGGCAGATCGCGACTATGCGCTCGATACGCTGCGCGCCGCACGAGACGCTGGCGCCTCCACGCTTGTCCTCTGCGACACCAATGGCGGCACGCTTACCGGCCGCATGTCCGAGATCGTGAAGGATGCACGCGCCACCCTCGCCGCCGACGCAGCAGCGAAAGAGATCGTCTGGGGAATCCACACGCATAACGACGCCGAGCTCGCTGTGGCGAATGCTCTTGCAGCGGTCGACGCCGGCGTGCGCCATGTGCAGGCGACGATCAACGGCTACGGCGAGCGCGCGGGGAATGCGAACATGGTCTCGCTGCTCGCCAACCTCGCCCTGAAGACGCAGCACACCGTTGCTGGCGCCGATCGCCTCGCTGACCTCTCACACCTCTCCCATGAGGTGGCTGAGATTGCCAACCTCGCTCCTGATGACCATCAGCCGTACGTTGGCCGCTCAGCGTTCGCCCACAAGGGTGGCGTGCATGGCGCTGCACAGGTGAAGACGCCGCGCGCCTATCAACATATTGATCCGGCGCTGGTCGGCAACCGCGGGCGTCTCGTTGTCTCGGAGTTGGGTGGCAAGGCGAACACGGGGAGCCGCGCCGCTGAACTTGGCGTTGAGCTAGCGAACTCAGGGCTCGACTCCAAGACTCTCTCAACGCTTGTTAAGGAGATGGAGGCAGGCGGCGCCAGCTACGAAGGTGCCGAGGCCTCGTTCCAGTTGCTCGTGGAGCGCCACCGTCCAACCTATGTTGCACCGTTCACCATCGTCGACTTCACCGTGATCGTGGAGCAGCGCGAAGGTGCGCCTGGTCGTGCCGAGGCCACCGTGCGCGTCGAGGTTGCTGGGGAGCGCCTCCACACCGCCGCAGACGGCAACGGACCAGTGAACGCCCTCGACCGTGCGCTGCGCAAGGCGCTTGGCGCCTTCTACCCGCAGCTCGATGCGGTACACCTCGTTGACTACAAGGTGCGCATCCTCGACGGCTCATCCGCGACTGGGGCGAAGACGCGTGTGGTGATTGATTCAGTTGCCGATGGAGAGACCTGGTCGACGATGGGCGTCGGTGAGAACATCATCTCGGCGTCGGCCGCAGCCCTCGCCGACTCACTGGAGTACGCGCTGCGTCTGCAGGGCGGCGAGATTACTCGCCGCACCGAGCGAGACTCCACCAACGGTCACACGGTATGAGTGAGGCGATCGCCTACGCCGGCGAACCGGGCGCCTTTGCCGAGGATGCACTCCTCTCCTATTTCGGTGCCGCAGCACCATCACTGAGCGTCTCTTCCTTTGGCGACGTTCGGGCAGCGGTTCTTGATGGGCGAGCCATCTACGGCGTTCTACCGATTGAGAATCTGATCAACGGCACCGTGCGCGAGACGCTTGACTTGCTGCGCGATGGCGCACTCGAGATCGTTGGCGAAGTCGTGGTGCCCGTCTCCCTCGTACTCGCCGCACTCCCTGGAGTGACACTGGAGCAGGTGGATCGCGTCTACAGTCATGCGCAGGCACTCGCCCAGGCAGAGGAGTATCTGCGCAGCCGCCCATGGGCACTTCTCACGACATACAACACGGCGGGAGCTGGAGCGATGATCCGCGAGCGCGGCGAGCGGGATGCCGCCGCCGTCCTTTCGCCACGTGCCGCAGCGATCCATGGCCTCACACCACTCACTGGTCCAATCGAAGGGGTGCAGGGGAACCGCACGCGCTTCTGGATCGTGCAGCGAGCGGGTGGACCAGCACGACACGCCGAGGCCGGCCCTGCGCGCACAACCCTCTTGGTCGGTCTACGCAATGAGCCAGGCACGCTGCTCGCCGCACTAGCGGTGATTGCCAAGGCGGGCGTCAACATCAGCAAGTTGGAGTCACGCCCAAATCGTGTGGGGGAGTGGGAGTACATCTTCTGGCTCGACCTCGATGGCGCAGCCGACTCACCCGAGATCCTCGGCGTGATGCAGGGGCTCGCCGACGTGACGCTCGAGCGGCGCATCCTCGGCAGCTACCCACGAGGCGAGGCGCTCTAATCACGCCACGGCGCACGCCGCTAGACTCGCCCCATATGGAGCCGCAGAAGATCCTCGTTGCCGGCGTATGGGAGAGCTCGCCGAACCTTGTCGAGATTCGGTCGCCCTTTGACGGTCATCTGGTCGGCACGACCTACCTCGCCACACCAGAGCAGGTTGAGCGCGCAGCCGCCGGAAGCGTCACCGGATTCGAAGCGATGCGCGCGCTTGGCGCTTGGGAGCGGGGCGCAATCTTGCGCACTACCGCAGCGAAGATCACCGAGCGCCGCGAAGAGTTGGCGGGGCTCCTCTCCGCCGAAGCGGGGAAGCCGATCCGCGATGCACGCGCCGAAATTGATCGCGGCGCGCTGACCTTTAGGCTCGCCGCCGAAGAGGCGGAGCGAATGATCGGCGAAACAATTCCGCTTGACCTGGCACCGGCGAGCAAGGGTCGCCTCGGCATCACGCAGCGATTCCCTGTTGGCCCAGTGCTTGGAATCAGTCCATTCAACTTTCCACTCAACCTCGCCGCCCATAAGGTTGCGCCGGCCATCGCGGTTGGCTGCAGCATGGTGCTGAAGCCGCCGAGCGCTGATCCGTTGATCATGCTCAAGGTCGCCGAGATCCTCGTCGATGCTGGCCTCCCAGCTGGCGGACTCAGTGTGATTCCAACCTCGCGTCCCGATGCGGATCGCCTCATTGAAGACGAGCGCTTCAAGGTCCTCTCGTTCACTGGTTCACCAACTGTCGGCTGGGCGCTGAAGGGGCGTGCTGGAAAGAAGCGCGTCATCTTGGAGCTTGGTGGTAACGCCGCCTGCATCGTTGACGCTACCGCCGATCTTCCGTGGGCGGTGAAGCGCTCGCTGGTGGGCTCATTCGCCTACGCCGGCCAGGTCTGCATCAGCGTGCAGCGCATCTTTGTGCACGAGTCGGTCGCTGATGCCTTTGAGCAGCAGTTCGCCGCTGCTGCCACGAAGCTCGTGCTCGGCGACCCGGCGAGCGAAAAGACTGACCTTGGGCCACTCATTGATGATGGTGCTGCGGCGCGCACCGCGGAGTGGGTGAGCGAGGCGGTCGCCGCTGGCGCAAAGGTGGTTGCCGGTGGCGCCGCTGTAGATCCCAAGGCACCGCGCCTCTTCGCTCCAACCATCTTGACGAACGTGCCGCGCGACGCGCGCATCTGCAGCGAGGAGGCCTTCGCTCCCGTGGTGATCATCGAACGCTTCAGCGACTTCTCAGCGGCGATCGCCGCCGTGAATGAGAGCCGCTTCGGCCTGCAGTGCGGACTCTTCTCCAACGATCTGGCGCATGTGCGCGCCGCATTCGACCAGTTAGAGGTGGGTGGCGTCATCGTGAACGATGTGCCGACCTACCGCATCGACAACATGCCGTACGGCGGCGTCAAGGATTCTGGACTTGGCCGAGAGGGTGTGCGCTGGACCATGGATGAGATGACGGAGATCAAGCTGCTCGTTCTCGCCGATCCGCAGTAGCGGAGCTAGTCGCCGAGTTCGTCGCCCCCTGGCGTAGAGATCCGGGCGAGCGCCTCACGTACCGCCCGTCGAGCGCGCTTGGCGCGCCGCTTCACGCGATCAATCTCATGCGCTGCCAGTCGGATCAGATCACTATGTTCGCCCTCTACGAGAATCTCGTGGTCGCGCAGGCTCTCAATCGGCGCCTGAACTTCGGGCAGTGTCGTTGCCACTGGGGCTGGAGGTGTTGCGCGGCGCTCCGGGCGGAGTGGGGCAGCAGCCCGGCCGAGGAGTGCGGCAATCGCTCGCACCGCCTCTGGTGGCGCAGGTGTCTCCGTCGTCAAGAGCCGCGGGTCGGCAGTCGACTCCCCCGATGTGGGCTTGCGTTCGGTCACGCGCTTCCTCCCCGTCGCGGTTGTGCCAGTTGGCTTCTCTATTCTCGCCGATAGCGCTTCAGTAGGGGTGCCGCCGCTCGTGAGAGCAGCCAGCGCGGCGACGGGATCGTGCAGCAACTCGCCGTTCGCCTGCGCGGCAAGATCGCCCCACGGCTCACTCGCTGTTGAGTGGTGCTGTGCAACGCCCCAGAAGGCGACGCGACCGAATGCAGGGAGCCGCACGGTCAGTCCGCTGCGCATCAGCGATGCGGTGCTGACCAGGAGGCTGCGGTTGGTGATTGCGTCGCGGAGTTCGACGACGTCTCCAGCGCTCGCGGCAACACCGAGTCGATCGGCAATCGTGCTGGCAGGGAGCGGGCTCGCAGGTACTCCAGCAAGCGAGCTTGATGGGGCGACCGCTGGCGAGGCGTGCTGGATGGTGATCTCTGCCGCCGTATCGCTGTTGAGAGCGATCACCAGCGAACGGGCACTCCCCGCCGCATTACTGAAGGCGTAGGCGCTTTCGCGTGCGGACTTGTTGCTGCTCTTCGCATCAAACCAACGGAAGTCAGCGACCCCAGCGAAGAGGTGACGCGCCCGAAGGAGCGGGGCGATCTCGCGGTCATACCGCTCGACATGGTCGGCGCTGATCGGGTCACTGGTCCGTGGCGCGCGGTACTCCATGCCGTAGCGCTCGCGCTGCCCCTCCCACTGTCCGTGACCGAGCATCGGCACGCCGGGGAGTGTCGCCGCCAACGTTGCCGCCAGGAGTGCACGGTCGCCAATCCCGAACCCCACAGCGGCCGGCTCCTCGTCGGGGGTGGTGAGGAAGTTCACATAGCGTCGCAGCAGCTCAGGGTCGTAGGCCGTGGTGTCGCGCAGGATCGTGCGGTACTCCGCGTTCTTGCCGTCACGGAGCATCGCCATAAAGGCGGAGTTGTAGACGCGGTGCATGCCGAGTCCGCGCACGAAATACCCCTCAAGGAGCCAGAAGGCCTCGGCGAGCAGCATTGTGCCAGGGAGCTCGTGCTCAACGCGTTCCACTACTTCGCGCCAGAACTCCCGCGGCAGTCGCTTGGCGAACTCTCGGTCGGTCAGCGCAAATTCGGTGCGCGAGGGGATCGCGGCAGCGGTGCCGCGCGCCGGATACCAGAGCCGCCGAATGTGCTGTGCCGCAAGGGTCATCGCCGCATCGAAGCGAATGATGTCGGAGCGGCGCGCCACGGAGAGAATCTCTTGGATGACCGCCTCGCGCGCCTCTGCATTCAGGTAGTCGATCTGGGCGGTGTCCTTCCACGGCATGTTCGTGCCGTCGTTGCCGTGATAGATGTACTGCAACGAGCCTTCCGCGCGGCGCTCAAAGGCGACAGCGGCATCATCACCCCGCTCATAGCCATCTTCGATGCGGATCGCAGTGCCTGGCTCCGCTGAGAGGTTCTCACCGCTGTAGCGATAGTTCTTGAACGGCGGGTGTGCGGAAGAGAGGAGCAGCTCTGGGCGCTCGTTGACCCAGCGCCCATCGATGGCGACATGGTTCGGGACCATGTCGGTCACGATGCGAATGCCGACGGCGCCAGCCCTCGTACGCAGTGTTGCAAGTGCCGCATCGCCACCGAGCTGCTCGTCGACAACGTATTCGGCAACGGCGTAGGCCGAACCCTCAGCATCAAGATCTCCAGCACTCACCTTCATGGCGCGCGACGCGGCGCTGCGGCGCCAGATGCCGATCGGCCAGAGTGCGCTGACGCCGCGCTGCGCAAGAAGTTGCAACTCCTCTTCAGGGATCTCGTCGAGGCGACGAATCGGTGTGCCGTAGCGCTGAGAGAGTTGCGCGAGCCAGACGAGGAGGTGTTTTGCCTGAATGACGACCTCGCCCATCCAGGGGGCATCGTTGCCGTAGCGAGGTGGCTCAGGGGTGCCGAGGGCCGGCTCCTCCCCGCGAATCATCGCAACGCCTCAGATCTGTGACTGCTCATCCGTGGAGGATAGGGGTGCGGAGTGGGTGATAGGCTGCACCGATGCCTGTTGAGACCGTTGCACGCTCCCTCTCGTTCATCAACTGGGTGGTGGTGAGCGGCCTTGCGGTCGGCAGCTTGGCTGCGATCCTGCTCCTCACATACCGCTCGGAGTCGACGCGGGGCTACCGCGGCTTCACCGTCTTCGCCGCTGGTGGCTGGGCCTTCCTCGCCTGGCTGGCCGACGGGGCACTTCCGATCCCATCCGCCGATGCGCCGATCCAGGCCGCCACCCCGGAGATCGATGCGCTCCGACGCCTCCTGCTCGTTCTCGTTGCCTGCCTTGCAACGCTCTGGACGCTGCGCATCGCACGCGGAAGCGATGGTCGCCGCGTTGGCCTAGTTACCGTCGTCACTGCGGTTGCCGCACTGCTTGTTGCTGCAGTTGGCTGGGCTCCGACACCACTCGTTGCCGTGGCACTCTCGCTGCAGCTCTTGATCCTCGCGGCGGTCACCGGCGGCTCATTCGCGGCGATGATCCTTGCCCACTGGTATCTCGTTACACCGAAGCTCTCTGAAGCGCCCCTCTTGCTACTGAGTCGCACACTCGGCATCGGCATCGGCGTGCAGATTGCCCTCTTTCTCATCTGGCAACTCTTCGGCCTTGGTGGCCTTGGCGCTGGGTGGGACTTCTTCGCCATCTTGCGACTCGTGATCGGACTCATCTTCCCGGC
>QWRK01000019.1 GCA_003670455.1 Candidatus Aquidulcis sp.
TCGCTTTGCCACCTTGCGTGCAGATTCGGCGGCGCCAGGGTCGCTCGCGTCAGCGACGGCGACAATGCGCACCTCAAGGCTCTCATTGCTCCCGCGCAACATGAAGCGTCGTGGACTCGCGAGGAGGCGCAACTCGCGACGCAGCGCTGGCACGTCGGCCTCATGCGGTCGCGGCTGGCGTGCCGCAATGGCGACCCACGGAGGACCCTCGGCCGGGAGGGTGCGCGCCTCTCCGCGGCCCGCGTTGGCGGGAAGCTCGGCGGCAACGCGTACGATCTCAAGTGCGAGGAGTGGCGCGACGCGCTCGCAGGCGATGCGCTCACGCTCGCCGACTGGCTCATCACCGAGCAGGATGATGGAGCCTGGTCGCTCCGAACCCTCATCACCGAGCGGTGACTCCTCGACGCCCTCCTCAAGCTCTCGCTCACCCTCTGGCGCGCCGGGTACGGCGGGGAGTGGGATGCGCTGCCCAGTTGGTCGACTCTTCGAGAGGTAGTGCGAGACCGCCTTCGCTGCAGCGGCGCTCGACGGGAGGCCGGCTGGCGCAACCACAGCGAGCGAGACGCCGCCGCGCGCTTCGAGCGCCACGGCACGACCAATGAATGCGGCCAACGCGCCGATGATTGCTTCAAGTCCTTGGCCGTCTAGTGCTAGCGCTGCGATCTGCCGTTCGAGCCCGACCGCCTGTCGCTCTAGTTCGGCACGACGATTTACGACTGCACCAATCAGGCTGCGCTCGAGCTGCGCCGACTCCATGCCGTGTACCGCGAGGCATGGGAGTCCGTTCTGCTCGGCGGCTTGGGCAAGCTCGGCTCGCGCCTTCGCTTCGACCCCATTCGGCTGCTCGTCGCCAAGGAGCAATATGCCTGTGCTGCCATGCTCTGCGAGGTACTCCACAAGGTCGGCGCGCGCCTGCGCATCGGGGGCGGCTGCGGTGAGGAGCGCGAGAGGAATCAGCGCCAGATCGCCCGACTCCATGCCGTCAAATGCTGGCAGTCGCATGCGCATCACGCGCACCCAGGTGACGGTGCGCGCCATCGACTCGTCGCGCACCTTTGCCAACGGCACGGCATTGGGGAGCAGCGTCTGCACAAGCTCTCGCAGTGATGCCATTACGCCCCCTCTCCCGACAGCCGACGTGTGATGCGCCGAATGATGGCGCCATATTGGGCTGGGTCGGCACCGCGTTCCGTAAGGAGCACGATCGGCACTGCGGTAAGACCCGGGCGGATCTGCAGCCAGAGACGTGCGCGCGGCCGACGCAGCGTCAGCATCAAGCCGCCCATGATCAGCGCCGCGGCAATCCAAATGAGGAGTGAGGCCGGATCACGTCGCGCGATGATCCCCGTATACGAGGTCACCTCACGGAGGTAGACGCTAAAGCCGGCGCCGGGAGCCGCTGCGACATCACCCTCTGCGAGTACCGACGCAAAGATCGTCCTCAGTGGGAAGGTGCCGTCTTCCGTTGGTGTGCCGTTTGGGTCAGGGGCACTCGCCACGATAAAGATCGCGGCGACGCCGTTGGTGTCACGACGCAACTGCATCTCAATGCCTGCGCTGCTTCCTGGAATCGGCAGCGTCGCGTACGGCGCGCCATCAACCTGTGCTGCGAATGGCGCATCACCAGACCAGAGGAGCGCACCCGTATCGTCGCGAATCTCCAGTCGTGCGGCGGGTCCGAAGAAATTCTGGTGAAAGCTCCACCCGTCATACGCGAGCGGCTCGTTCACGCGCACCAGTTGGCGTGCCACCTCTTCGCCGCCAACGTAGACACCAAGATCAGTCGAGAAATCGGCGAATGCGCCCGTTTCGTTGCGGGGGGCGCTGAAGGCGTGATTCACGATCACCAGCCCATCGGCGGCACCGATCTTCCCCACAGGGAGTGCCTCGCCGTCAGTGAGCAGGATTCCTTGCGTGTACCCGAAGATCCCCGAAGCCGCAGCTCCCAGCAGCATCACCACGAGCCCTGTGTGCATCACCAAAGTGAAGCGCCCTGATCGTCGGAAGCGGTCTGCGTGAAGAAGGAGCCCGCCGTTGCGTTCGGGGTCGGCGGCAACGCTCACCTCCCAGCCGTCGCGCTTCGCCTCAGCGGCAGCAGCGTTCGCTCGAGCGCCAAGTTCGGCATCCACTGGCAGTGCGGTGGATAGATCGATTACGCCACGCCCGGGCAGGGATTCACCGAAGAATGTGTCGGGCTGCTCAGGGCGTGATGGTGCCGTGGCCGCCGCGATCTTCGGCAGGCGGTCCCAGGTGCAGACGATGATCGAAACGGTGAGGAGCACGAGCAGGGCCGTGAACCACGGCGAGGTAAAGACGCGGAAGAGGCCGAGGCGCTCAAAGATGCTCACGAGCGGCCCGAGGGTGAGCTCGTACTCCGCACGCAGCTTGGCCATCTCGTTGGCGTAGTCGCCAGCGTTCTGGAGCGCGTAGTCAGGGAGCTGACGGAGCGCGATGCCGACGGTGGAGGCAAGGGCGATCACGCCGATCTGGAGCACGGCAAATCGTACGTTTGCCAGGAGGGCGCGCGCGAGGAGGAGTGGGCCGCTAATCACCCGCTGATGGTAGCCTTCGCACCGCTGGGCCATCTGCCCCGCAGAGATCGCGGCGGCGTCACCGCACTACAGGGGGTGAGATGGCACGAGGGAACAGCCACGGAGCGCTCGACGACCTCGATCGTCGCTTGATGGAGGTGCTGCAGGCCGACGGCCGCAAGCCTTTCACTGAAATCGCTGCCGCATTCGGCGTCCCCGAGTCAACCATCCGCGCCCGATACAAGGGGCTCGTTGACCGTGGCGCTCTCAAGGTGATTGCCGTTGCGGACCCGCTCAAGGTTGGCTACCCGCTCATGGCCATGATCGGCGTGCGCTGTACTCCAGCCGCGCTGCTCACCACCGCCAAAGAGCTGGAGGCACTCCCCGAGGTGAGCTACTGCGTGGTGGTGGCTGGTGCCTACGACCTACTCATTGAAGTGGTCTGCGAAGACAATGATGCGCTGTTGACATTCCTTACGGAGCGACTGCGCTCCATCGCCGGCGTGCTCGAAACCGAAACGTTTGTCTACCTACGAATCCTGAAGCAGAACTACGAATGGGGAACGACCCCGACCTGACCGCCTGAGCGGCTCGGCCGGGGCCGTCCCGGTTACTCCAATTGCGCGCGAGTTACGCGGCGCGGCGCTTTGACCAACCAACCAGCGTTGCTGCGCCGATCCAGGCAAGCAGTGCCGCCAAGATGATCATTGGTAGTGCGGTCGTCCAGCCGTTCTCTCCCTCAGCCTCACCTGGCATGTTCATGGCGAAGAGTGGTACTGGCCCGACGATTGTGCCGTCAGGGAGAACGCACGTAGCGACCATCGGGTCGTTTACGTCAACGTCCGCAGCACATGGCTCAAGGGAATCACGGAACTCCTGCATCCAGGTGCTGTACATCGTGGCCCAATCGGTATCTCCATCGCCACCGTCTTCAAGCACCATTGGGAAGAGTGAGCCATCTGGCAGCAGGCACGGCAACGCCGTGTCGCTCGAGATTGGTGCATTCGGATCAGTGATCCCTTCTGGGCAGGCGGTTGGCTCACCGGTCACGGTTCGCCACTCTGGCTCAGGGGGAACACCACCACTGCGACCAGTGAGCTCCACGAGCGCTGCAGGTGCATCAGCGGGAAGAACATCGCCCTGGTGGCTGTCAAAGGTTGCTGCGCCAGTGAGTGGATCAACCTGATAGACGAAGCTGTGTCCGTTGATGCAGCCCGACTCGCAGTCGTTCCATCCGTAGGTGTAGACAACGATCCAGATGGCGTCGCTCCCTGGCTCACCCTTTACGTCGTAGTACTTGTCGGCGCCGATCAACGCGCCGTCGTTGTAGGTGAATTCGTCGAATGGCCCACCGGCGGCAAGTACCGCAGCGTGCGCGTCCTCGGCGGTTGCGATTGGGAGCGTGCCGCTATAGCTACTGACCACATATGGCACCGCCTCTGGGGCTGGCGTCTCGTCAGCCGCAGCTGCGGGGGCGACGGCCGCCAACAGGAGGGCGAGCGGGAGGAAGAGCTTCAGGAGTGTTCGCACGTTTCACCTCTACTTCACTTTGTGTGGGGAGAGTCCCCATCAGTATCGTAACGAACGAGCAGGGCTGGCGGTTCCCGCGAGGGGTCAGCCCGCCTGGCCGTACGGCTGTGGGAGCCACTCGCTCCCGGCGAGCGCGTGGAGCTCCCCGAGCGAGATATCGAACCAGGCGCCGTGCAGGGTGAGACTGCCCGCACGCTCGCGCTCAGCAATCCAGGGGAAGGTTCGGAGATGCTCCAGCGACAGCTGCACGCTGAGATGCTCAATGAGTCGCTGGCGCTCCTCAGGGCTGCTCGCTGCTGCAGCGGGGGTGCGCTGATCAAGGGTCACAAGGTCAGCGACCCATGCGCCAATAAAGTCCGAATCAGTCAGGGGAGATGCGGAATCAATCGCGGCGGCAACGCCACCACAGCGCCCGTGCCCCATGACAACGATTGAGGTCACGCCGAGTCCATGCACCGCAAACTCAAGGGCTGCGCTCGCGCCGTGGCTCTTGGCATCAGGGGCGTATACGGGGACGAGCGCGGCAACATTCCGCAACACAAAGAGCTCTCCGGGGCCAGCATCGAAGATTGTCTCTGGGGCAGAGCGGGAGTCGGAGCAAGCGACGATCATCGTGCGGGGCTTCTGGCCCTCGCGCGCCAGCTCGTCATATCGCACACGCTCGTCGTTGTAGCGCCCGGCGCGGAAGCGTCGGTACCCGGCACTGAGTCGCTCGGAGAGGGGCTGGCTCATCATGAACCCATTCTAAACGAGGCCGCTGTGGCGATAGATGGGGTGATTTGAGGGAGAGTTGTGGTCGGGGCGAGAGGATTCGAACCTCCGACCTCCTGCTCCCAAAGCAGGCGCGCTACCAAGCTGCGCCACACCCCGACCTGCTCATCCTAAACGCTCCCTCCATTCGGGTGGCATCATCACCCTATGCCTGCTGAATCCACGCCCAAAACGGGCTCCCTCCGAGCCGCCGCCGCGTCAGCCGTTGTGCCCGGGCTGGGCCAATGGCTCAACGGACGCCGCCGCGCAGCGCTCCTCGCCGCCCTCCCCCTGATCGTCGTCCTTGTCGTAGCCCTCAGCGCGCTCCTCCTCTTCGGCGTGGTGCGCACCGCAGCGGCGATTGCCACCCCTGGGCGACTCACCCTCCTCTTCGCCCTGCTGCTCCTCTCTATTCCGTGGCGCATCCTGGTTACCGTCGATGCCGCGCGTGGCACGAGGCGTACCCGTCGCTCGGCAATCCTGCTCGCGCTCGCGCTCCTTATCTCTATTGCACCGCAGGCGGGTGCCGCGGCGATTGTGTATCGCGCCAAGGTAGCCGCCACTGATGTCTTCTCTGGCTTCGGCACACCAACCCCAGGTGGTTCGGCTGCGGAGAGCGCGACACCAACACCGCCACCACTCGCTGATCGCTTCACCATGCTGCTCATCGGTGCCGACACCATGGGGAACCGCAGTTCATTCAACACAGACTCCATGATCATCGTCAGCTGGGATCGCATCGGCGGCTACGTCAGCACCGTCTCTATTCCTCGGGACCTGGTGAACGTCCCACTCGGCAATGGCGATGTGTTTGGGCCAAAGATCAACTCACTCTGGTCGTACGCGCTGCGCTACCCGAAGAAGTTCCCTGAAGGCCCAGCCGTTGCGCTCAGCACTGCACTTGGCACGATGTTCAACGTCAAGATTGATGCCACCGCCGTCGTGGTGATTCCAACCTTCGTCAAGATCATTGATCAGCTCGGCGGCGTTGACCTGACGATCCGTCGAACCATTCTCGATGTCTCCTATCGAACCAACATGGATGGAGCGCGACTACCCGCCGGAAACTGGCATGTGAGCGGTGAGTGTGCGCTCGCCTATGCGCGCATTCGCAAGGCACCTGGTACTGACGACATGACGCGTGGCCCCCGACAGATTGAGATCCTGCTCGCCGCCCGCGATGAGTTGGCGCGCAGTGGAAACTTTGTGGGCAATGCGCTCGCGCTCCTTGATGTGATCGGTGATGGAGTGCGCACCGACCTCAACCCAGCACTGATTCCGCAGTTGGCCGAGGCTGCCGGATCGTTTGATACGAGCAAGATCGTGCGTGCCGTGATCCAGCCAGGAGACACGATTCTGCGCTATCGACGAAAGGGCGAGTTCAGCCCATTCGGCTCCGTGGTCTTCTTTGATGCGACGCGCATGTCGTTGCTTGCGGCTCGCCTCTTCCCAACTCCTGGCACACGGCCGTGGGGTTTCCCAGCAGCGGCGAACGAGCCAAAGCTCGGCGCAGAGGCCACCTTCACTCCTGCGCCACTCGCGAGCGGCGCATCGCCTACGCCGACTGCGACGCCGACGCCCGCGCTTACCCACCCGTTCCCAACGCTCGCCTCGTGCGACGCACGGCTGCCGCTGCCGCGCTACACCCCAACCCCAGAGCCAACCGCGCCACCGGAGAGCGCTTCTCCAAGTCCGTCGATCACGCCGACGCCAGATCCAACCCCAACGGAGAGCACTTCCCCCTCCCCCTAGCGCGCAACAACGGTGAGCGCAGCGGGCGTGCCTCCTAGAATCTGCGCATGCCGTCACTGCAGCACAACCTTTTCGGGTGGATCTTGGGGGCCATTGCGGCGCTGAAGCCGCCTCGGGATGAGGCCCATGCCCGTGCAATGTTCGCGCGGATGCACAGTCAGAAGCCTGCGCTCCCACCGAAGGGGATCCTGAAGACGGTGGACGCCCAGGTCTCACACGCGCTTGGCTTCCCGGTGTGGACCCTGACCCCAAAGAGCGGGGGTACTGGTGTGGAGATGGTGTATCTGCATGGTGGAGCCTACGTGGGCGATGCCTCAGTCATTCACTGGAACCTCTGCGCAGAGATCGTTCGTGACAGTGGCGCGACAGTGCTCCTGCCAATCTATCCGCTTGCCCCTGAGGCGACATGGTCAACATCATTTGATGCTCTCCTGAAGTTGGCGCGAGGGAGTGGCGACAGGGCGCCCGTGCTGATGGGAGATTCTGCCGGCGGCGGACTGGCGCTAGCGCTTGCGCAACGCGTCGCTGCAAGCGGTGGCTCGCCTCGTGTCGCACTCATCTCTCCATGGTTAGACGTGACGATGTCCGACCCCGCAACGCCAACCTATGACCAGGTTGACCCAATTCTCAGTGCACCATTCCTTGAGGTTGCTGGTCGCTTCTGGGCAGGGAGCGATGACCCTCGCCGTGCTGAAGTGAGTCCGCAGTTCGGTTCACTCCGTGGGATTCGCGAGGTGTTGCTCTTTAGTGGCTCACGCGACGTGCTCTACCCGCAAGCGCTCCGTCTCGTGGCAGATGCAAAAGCTGCTGGTGTCACCTGCGCCGCCCACCTCGAAGAGGGACTTGTGCACGTGTATCCGCTGCTGCCGATCCCTGAGGCGAAGGGGCCTCGCGCGGCGCTTAGCGCGTTTGTTCGAGCTCACTCCTAAGCGCTGCTGCGACTAAGACAGCGGCACGGCCACGGTGGCTGAGAGCATCTTTCTCAGCTGGCGCGCGCTCCGCCATCGTTCGGCCATCCACCTCAAAGATCGGGTCGTATCCGAAGCCAAACTCCCCTCGTGGCGCCGTGGTGAGGTGCCCTGTGCATTCACCACGGAAGGTCCTCGCTGATCCATTGACGGGATCAATCAGCGCCATCGTGCAGACGAAGCGCGCCGATCGGTCGGCAACCCCCACTGTTGCAGTGAGGAGTTTCTCGTAATTCTGTTGGTCAGTGGCATCTGGTCCTGCGTACCGACGCGTGTAGACACCAGGGGCGCCGTTCAACGCCGCCACCTCAAGGCCCGAGTCATCGGCGAGCGTCCATTCGCTTGACGCCGCTGAATACCAACGCGCCTTCTGTAGCGCGTTCTCTTCAAAGGTCACGCCGTCCTCTGGTGCTTCGTCGGTAATGCCAAGGTCAATCAGCGTCACCAAGTCGATCGGCAGATCGCCAAAGAGACGCTGCAGTTCGATCAGCTTGTGCGCGGAGCCGGTGGCGACCAGGAGCCGCCGTCGCGGCGCGGTCACGCGCGAGCGAGGGTGTCGCGCTGGAACTTAATGAGGTCGGCGATCCCGGCGTCGGCAAGCTTCAACATCTCGTCAAGCGCGGTGCGGTGGAATGGATCCTGCTCCGCTGTGCCCTGCAACTCCACATAGTGACCAGCGTCAGTGGCGACCACGTTGAGGTCGACATCGGCACGGCTGTCCTCCTCATACGGGAGATCGAGAACGGCCTGGCCGTCAACGATGCCTACCGAAACGGCGGCCACGTTGCGCACTAGATGTGCCTCGAGCTTCTTCGCGCGCATGGCGAGTGCCAGGGCGATCCAGCCACCGGTGATGCTGGCGCAGCGGGTGCCACCATCGGCAACGAGCACGTCGCAGTCGATGAGAATGGAACGCTCGCCAAGTTTGGCGAGGTCAACCGACTGACGAAGGGCACGGCCGATCAGGCGCTGAATCTCGTGGGTTCGGCCACCGAGCTTTCCGCGGACCGCCTCACGGTCGGAGCGGGTGTTCGTGGCACGCGGGAGCATGCTGTATTCGGCGGTGACCCAACCGGTCCCCTTCCCGCGAAGGTGTGGCGGCACGCGCTCCTCAATGGAGGCAGAGCAGATCACGACGGTGTTGCCGATCGAGATGATCGCGGAACCTTCGGCCCACTTCTGGACACCAAGTTCAATCTTCAGGTCGCGGAGTTGATCTACGGCGCGGCCGTCGGCTCGTACCTTACCCATGGTGCCCCCTACCCTTTCGCTTCGCGCTCGGCGGCTTTTGCCTCATCCCAGAGCGCATCTAATGTGGTGAAGTCTGCATCTTTTAGCGAGATTCCGCGTGCAGCGGCGCGGCGCTCGACCTCAGCGAAGCGGCGTCGGAACTTGTCGTTGGCTCCACGAAGCGCCGCCTCGGCATCAATACCGCTGCGGCGGCCGAGATTCACGATGACGGCGAGCACGTCGCCGAGCTCCTCCTGAGCATGTGCCAAGGCTGCGGCACTCGATGCCTGCGTGCTGGTGATCTGGTCGGGGTGCCCAGCCTCGGCGAGCGCCTCATCGAGCTCTGCCAACTCTTCGCTGATCTTCGCCCGTACGCCGTCGAGGGTTGGCCAGTCGTAGCCAACGGCACTGGCGCGATCCTGTAGCTCGCGGCTCGCCGAGAGGGCGGGCAGGCCGCGGCTCACTCCGTCAAGGGCACCCTTGACCTTCTCACCCTCGCCGGCTGCGGCACGTTCGCCCGCCTTAATCGCCTCCCAGTTCCGCTGCACGTCACGCGTCGTTGTTGCGCTCGCGTCACCGAACACGTGTGGGTGTCGGCGGACGATCTTGCGCACCAACCCATCCTGCACATCGGCAAGATCAAAGTCGCCGCGCTCCTGCGCAATCTGGGAGTGGAGCACCACCTGCAACAGCACGTCGCCAAGCTCCTCGGTAAGGTCAGCGATCGCTCGTGGGCGCTCTGCCGCGCTTGCGGACTCGAGCGCTGCAATTGCGTCGTGCAGCTCCCAGGCCTCTTCGATGAGGTGCTTCGCCAGTGAAGCGTGGGTCTGCTCTCGATCCCATGGGCAACCGTCGGGTGCGCGAAGACGGGCGCTCAGCCACGGCATCGTCCAGGGTGTTGCGAAGGCGTCGAGCGGCGTGAGCCCGCCAACGTAGATGGCTTGGCTCTCAGCTGCGCCGCCAGCGATGCAGGCGGCAACCGTGCTGGCGGTGCCACTCGGCAGCAGCGTGACTCCCCGATCAGTGCCGTAGAGGCGAGTGAGCAACTCCCAGCCAGCGCCGAGCCGACCCGGCAACTGCGTCTCGTTTGGTGCGGTGTCAATGAGCACGATCAGTGGTCGTGCCGTATCGATTGCGGTGGCGCCGCATTGGCTCAGCGCAACAATGGTGATGCCGTTGGCCGGATTCAGGCTCGCATCCGCACCTTGTGCGGCTTTGATGAGTGCGTCGACCGATCCGTTGAACCCGTTCGCGGTCACGGAGTTGGCGAAGCCCCAGCCTCCTGCACAACGGCGCCGTCAATCGCTACGCGCGCCGCGGAGCGATAGAGGTCGAGCCAGATCGAGAAGCCGCTTCCCTTGATTCCCTTGACCTGCTCTGCGGTCAACTCTCGCGTCTCAATACCGTCAACATGCACGATGAGGTAGGTGTTGGAGCTTTCCACAACGACGCTCGTGCCACCAGCCTTCAGGCCCCAGACCACGGCTCCGAGTTCAGGATTGACCGTGTACTTCGGCACATAGCCTGGGCTCGCAAAGGTGAGCTCTTCAATCGTATTCGTGGCGGTAGTGGCGGCCTCTTCGAAGTCGACACCTGCGGCGGCAAGCGACGTTGCGAGCTCGTCAAGGCGATCCTTCAGCGAAGGTCGACGCGCATCGAACTGGATCACGTGATAGCCGAACTCGGTCTTGATTGGACCGAGGATGTCGTCACGCTTGACCCCGTCGGCCCAAATGGCCGTGTCAAACTCTGGAACGTAGGTTCCCTTTGGCGCCCATGCCAAGAGTCCGCCGTCGGCCCCAGAGGTCTTGTCGTCACTCTTCTTCGCCTCGGTCTCAAAGCTGGAGCCGTTCTTCAGACGGGCAATAAGGTCGTTCGCCTCTTTCTCGGCGGCGGCCCAGGCCGGATCTGTCGGTTCAAGGTCACCCGCAGTATTCGGATCATCTTTAGGACTGAAGAGAATGTGGCTGACCTGCACCTGTTCAACATCCTTCTCAGGAACGGTCGCTGCGACGTAGCTGACCTCACGCTGCTCGACGGGACCAGCAAGCAACTGCGCGGTGATCTTGTCGCCGAGGGCAATCTGCAACGCGAGCTCTTCGGTCATACGCTCGTAGAGGCCACGATCAATCCCGGCATCACTGATCTGCTTCTCAAAGTCTGGATCAAGTTTCGATGCCTGGTGCTTCTCTAGTCGGAAGATAACGAACTGGTCTTCTGAGCGGGCAATGACGGCGGTCATTGGCTGGGTAGAGCCGTCTGCGGATGGGACGAGTGCCCAAGCGGCCTCGTATCCGAGGTCTTCGGTCGGATCTTCGTCCTTCGCGGTCCAACCAACGAGCCCACCGACTTCAGCGAATGAGTCATCTGAATCGCGCTTCGCAATCGTGGCGAAATCTCCGCCCGCCTTGATCTCGGCAAGGATCGCCTCGGCCTTCGCCTTCGCCGCTGCACGTGTGGCTGCGGTCGGACTCTTCGTCTTCGGGTTGTCCGCGGCATCAATGCTGATGCGGCGGAAGAGTCGAAGTTCAGGAAGCGTTGTCTCCTTCGCCCATTCAGTGGCGAATACGGCTGGGTCGGCGGTGACGCCATTCGCGGCAGCAAGATCGCGAATCAGTAGCGTGTCGACCATGTCGGTCGTGACCTCATTACTGATGGCTTCGGCTTGGGTGTTCAGTGCTTGGAGAGCGGTGTCACCAGCGCTGTTCGTCATGGTGCCAGCGGCGACACGGGCACGAATACGTGAGCCCTGAAGCGCGATCTTGAAGGCGGTGACCTCGGCGCGGGCCTTTGCCTCTGCCTTATTGATCGACGCGCCGTTCACCTCAACAGCGGGAGCCCATGTGCCGTCGTAGACGGAATAACCGGCAACTCCAACGAGGAGGGTTCCGGCGAGGGCGATCGCGACGACAAACGAAAGGTTCGTCAGGGCAGTTTTGTCGGCGGCCTGATATCGAGCGGCGGCTCGAGCGCGTAGGCGTGCGATCGGGTTCATGCTCAGTGATCCTCCTTCAGTCGGGGCCTGGTTAGGGGCAGTATAGGGGGGACGGATGCTATTCTCGCCCTCTCATGACCACCCACAGCACGGAACTGACCGTCGGTAGGCCGCGCCGCGGCAGTATCGGCACCATTCTCGAGAGCGTCGCCTCGCTGGTGGAGCGTCGCCGGCTCGTCTGGTATCTGACAATCTCCGAGATCCGAAACAAGGGGGCAAACTCCCTGCTCGGCAACGTCTGGTGGTTCCTCGACCCCGCCCTCCAGCTCTTCGTCTACTTCCTCCTGGTCAGCGTCATCTTCCAGCAGGCCCAGCCAGCGATCCTCCTCTTCCTCGGCTCCGCCATCCTCCCCTGGAAGTGGTTCTCCGCTGCCCTCGCCTCCGCCACCACTTCGGTTCGCGGCCGCGAACAGGTGATGCGCCAAATCGCCTTCCCCCACCTCGTTCTTCCAGCCTCGTCCGTACTTGCAAGCGTCGCGAACTTTGCTTTTGCCCTCGTGCCGCTGGGAGCGCTCTACCTGCTCTACCCCGACCGTCTTACCCCTTGGGCACTCGCTGTTCTTCCCGTCGCGTTGGTGCAGTTCCTCTGGACGGTTCCAATCGTCATCATGCTCAGCGCAGTCGCCGTCTTCTTCCGCGACATTTCAAACTTCATCCCTCATGGGCTGCGCATCTGGTTCTATCTCTCTCCCGCGCTCTTTCCGCTCGAAAAACTCCAGGCGCTCGGTGACCAGTACCCATGGTTCGGCTTCTTCGTCACCATCAACCCATTCACCTGGCTCTTCTCTGGCTATCGCGACGCGCTCTACTACGGGCGCTCCCCACAGTGGGAGGTGCTTGGTATCCTCGCTCTCGCCTCAATTCCTGCGACGCTGCTCTCGATCTACTTCTTCCGCCGGGTCTCTCCGCTCTTCGTGAAGGTGCTCTAAGTGGCACAGCGAAAGAGTTCACGTGAGAAGGCTGCACCGCCACCAATCCTGCTGACAGGGCTTGGTGTGCAGTACGACCTGCGACTCAGCAAGAAGCGCAAGCTGCGCGATACGGTGCTGCGCGACGGCCGACACTCCCAGAGCGGCAAGTTCTGGGCACTGCGCGACGTTGACTTTCGAGTTGAGGCGGGTGAATCCGTCGCCGTGATTGGGCCCAACGGCGCAGGAAAGAGCACGATGCTGCAGGTGCTGGCCGGCATCCTGGAGCCTTCGGTCGGTAAGGTCGAGGTTCGCGGCAAGATCGCTACCCTCTTGCAACTCGGCGCTGGCTTTGATCCTGAGTTGAACGCCCGCGAGAACACGCTTCTCGTTGGTGAGTTCCTCGGGGTGCCCCACAAGGAGATGGTGCGACGGGTGCCAGCGATTCTTGAGTTCGCTGGGCTCGGTGAGTTTGCCGATGCAGAGGTGCGAACCTACAGCTCGGGGATGCGCGCGCGGCTGGGCTTCAGTGTTGCAACCTCTGTTGAGCCAGATGTGCTGCTCCTTGATGAGGTCCTCTCAACCGGCGATGCCGCCTTCATTGAAAAATCACGAGGTCGAATCACCGAGCTGATGAAGCGAGCACGAGCGATTGTTTTCGTGACGCACGATCTCGACTCCGCGGCAACCTTCTGCTCGCGAGCTATTGAACTTGAGGGGGGGCGAATTGTTGCTGATGGGCCTGCGAAGCGCGTGATTGCCGCCTACAAGAAGAAGATGTTGAAGCGCTCCGCTACGGCGTCACGACCGGGTCCGGTAGTCCGCCGCGGTAATTGAGAATTACTAGGAGCGTCCTGACCGAATCAAGGTCAAGCGTCGGCTGAACATCCGCACTCTGGAGCACGGCAGAGGCCACGCTATTCACGGCAACCACTCGGCCGACTGAAAGCCCGCGCGGGAAGGCCGAACGCAGCGTGGGGCTCAACTCAATCCCTGAGGTGGTGATCTCTGCCCCAACAAGCACCTGCCGCTGTGCGTCGACATCATCAAAGGCGAGTGGGTTTGCGGCAC